>JBBSIX010000154.1:0-8014 GCA_038231875.1 Chloroflexia bacterium
TATGGTGATCGAGCCGTCCGGCTCCGGGGCGGCTTCGCCTGAGCACTGCGGCATCAAGGTCGCTATTTTACCGTCTGCCCCCAGGGTATAAGCGCCTATTTGCAGGCGATAGCGGCCGTAAGGTAGATCGGGCGCGATGGGGACTGAGAGGGTGTCGCGCACCGCCTTGCCCACCTCCCAGACCCCATGCGACCAGGCCCTGCCCGCAAGCTCGCCCGGCTGCCAGTCTACTTGCCACGCAGCCGCACCACTGCCGTCTACCAGGCGGGCGAACACCTTCACATCGAGGTCGTGCGGGCGCGCCCCCTGCCAGTACAGGCTTAAAGGTAGGCGGTCGCCTCGATTCGCCAGGGTGGTTGCGAAGGTATAGCCCTGTAGGGTAGGGCCTCCTTCGATGCTGCACTTTGCTCCTACTTCCGGCGTGTCGGCGGCCGGCTGCGGCCTGTACAGGAAATAGACGTCGCGGAACTGTAGCCGGTAGTTGTCTTGCAACATCTTGAGCGCCTTGTCCGTCCAGCGCGGATTGTAGGTATCCTGGGTAACATCGAACTCCAGCACGATTAGGGAGAACTTGCGGCGGCGCAAATCGGCCAGCAAAGTCGACTCGTCCCACGCCCCCGACCTCGCCAGGGCCGCCATCGCCACAGGATCGTCGTATATCGGTTGCCTGCCATTCTTCAACAGCAGCCACTGGTCGTCGGAGAGCACAGGTCCGTCGGCGGCCCGCACAGCTTCTTCTATCTGCCTCATCCGCTCGGCGCGCTCCGGCAGCGGCAGGGCGAGGGGAGAGTACCAGGTCCACTGGGGCTTAGAGTACACAAGCACAGCTTGCGCCGCGATCAGCAGCAACGCCACACAGATGGCCCCCAGCATGGCAAGCCGCCTCTGCGTCCCCTTCGCTCGGCTGAACCCGTTGCCGGCAGCGCCCGCCAGAACGCCCGCCGCCAGGCAGAGTGGGGCGAGAATCAGCAGCAACTGGTTGTAGTTCCCGGTGGGGTGGAGGATAGCGAGGGTGGTAGCTGGTATGGAGACGAACAGGTAGAGCGCGCTCCAGGCCAACGTTTTCCGCCTTACCGCCCACACCAGGGCCGTCGTCAGGAGTATCCCCCCGCACAACACCATCGGCCAAAACTCGGCCAGCAGCGTGTCTACCCTTGCCGCCAGGCGCGAAGTAGAGCGGCCAAACTCGTTGAACCCCGACAGGTGCTCCCACATGCCGCCCTGCGTCAACAACCCCAGCGCGAGGAACGGAATAATGATGGATGCCCCAGCCCAGAGGCCCCAACGCACCCCCAATCGCCTGCGCCACAGCAACATGAACAGCCCTACCGCGATGAGCGGCGCAACGGACGACTGCTTCATCCAGAATGAGAGGGCCAACGGCGCTATCGCCAGGTAAGCCGGCAGGTTGGTCCGCTTGTTTACGTCTGTATCCGACCTTGTGCCCCCCGGCATGAGCGCAATCATGGCCCCACCGATCAGGCCGAGGCCGATGGAGGGGACGTCTTGCTTGTAAAAAGTGCTCCAGACGTAGACCGGACCCAGGGAGAACCACAGGAGGGCGGAGAGCAGTCCCGCCGCGTGCCGCCTTGTTTCGGCGTACACCCACACCCACAGCGCGGCCCCGGCCCCCAGCGAACCCAACAACGCAATTAACCTCCCGCTCCACAGGTTCAATCCCCATAGCTTGAACGAGATTGCGCTCAAGCCGTACATGAGAGGAGGGTACAACGCCGATACGAAGTGGCCGGGTGGGTTGGGACTGTAGATGTTTACCCCCTGCGACAGCAGCCACGAGGCGTTGAGGTTCACCCCCTCGTCGTAGTCTATCTGCCAGGGGAAGAACAGCATCTCCCACGAATGCTGCGCGAATTCCCACACCCTGGGCAGAAGCGCCAATCCTACCACCAGTGTTGCCGCTATGAACAAGCCGTGAAACAGCAGTTTCGGGCGCGCTACCGCTCTCACGGCCCCTCGCTCTCAGTTCGCTGTCTACAGCTTCCGCTTACTTCAGCCATCCGCGCTCCTGTAGCAACTGCTTACCAAGCAAGCCAAGCAGCACCTCATAAGGTGTGCCCCGATTTTCGGGGTGAAGCTCGAAGCGGGCGCGCTCGAAGTACTGCACCCTGTAAGTCTTGCCGTCGGTGGGCGCCACATCGTCGTGCTCCTCCGAGATGGGGTAGCCGTTGACATAGAGGCCCCCGTGTGTCTGCCAGTAGTCGAGGAAGGGGCCGCCCAGGTTGTGGCCGTTGAGGTAGCTTGCGCCGGGTGTGCTGCTTTGCGGTGAGGGTGGTTCAGGCTTGAAAAAGTGGGCCCCAAGCAGGCCGAGCAGCACTTCGCTGGAAGTGCCGGCGTACTCAGGGTGATACTCGAAGCGGGCGCGTTCGAAGTACTGCACCAGGTAGTCTTTACGCTCGCCGCCGGCCGGCGTGATCGTCTCGGTATACGCCTCGGTGAGCGGGTAGCCAAACTGCGCCAGCCCGCCGTACTTTTCCCAGTAGCCTCTCAAGGGCGGGGCCAGGGTGTGTCCCACCGGCTCGAAGTAGAGGACGGCGCTGTTGCCTGGTGGGGGCACGCGGTTGAGCGCGGCAGGCGGTTGAGTGGTTGGTGAGGGCGCGCCGGCCGGTACAGAAGCTGTGGCGGTGGAAGCAGGAGCAGACGGTGCGGGCGTGACCAACTCGGCGGGCACTTCGTAGGCGTAGAGGAAGCCGGCCGCAGTGGGCACATACACTACCCCATGCGCGATAACAGGCGCGCCGTATATCGCACCTTCCAATACCACCTTGAATAAGTTCACCCCTCTTGCGGCGTCTATCAGGTGCAACTCGTTATCGCCCGCCGCCACGATCACGCCGTTGGCCCCCGCGAGCGACCCGAAAACAGAGCCGCCGGTGGGGTACTCCCAGCGCAGCCGGCCCGTTGCCGCCTCGAACGCCCGGACCGAACCGTTTACATTCTCACCGCCAACGGTGGTCTTGCCCCCCGCTATGTAGAGCACGCCGTCGTGGTAGGCAGACGATGAGATAGTGCCCTCGCCGCACTGTGGGCATTCGCCGCTTTCAGCCGCCTTGTACTCCCACACCGGGCCGGCCCCCAGACGGTCCGCATCGAAGGCGTAGAACTTGCCGTTCTTATTGCCGGCCGCCACCATCTGCTTGCCGCCTGGGGGGGTAAAAAGGGTTGGGGTAGTGCTCCAGTCGGCGTCGGCCACTTCATCGGGGTGGGGCACGCGCCAGGAGTCGGTTATTCGATAGGTCGCCAGGTCAACCGCCACAATGGAGTCCAGGTATGGAGGCGCGCCTGGTGGGGAGCCTGTGGTGAGGAACATGCGGTTGTGTGCTTCGTCGAGAGTGGGGGAGGTCCAGATGCCCCCGCCCAGGGTATCTTCAGGCACGATATACACGCGCTTTTCGTCGAGGCCGCTTTGGGAGTCCGCCGACCACGCAAAGCCGCGCACAAACGGGTGGTCGCAGAACGAGGCGATGCCGCTGTACACCCGCCCCCCCGCCACCAGGGGCGAGGCCCAGTTGTAGGAGGCGCCTTCGGGGGCGGCATCCCCGGTGAACAGCCGCCAGACAGGTTGGCCGTTGTCGGCCCTGAGAGTGTAGAAGTAGTTGGCCCCACCGCCCACGTAGACAAGCCCGTTGCTTACCGCAGCGCCCGATGTTACCCCCGCGTTCATCGGCATGCAGGCAGGCACATCGCTGTGGGACGTGCCCAGGTTGGTTTGCCAACGAACGCTGCCGTCGGTCAGGTTTAGCGCGTACTCATAGCCGTCCCAGGCTCCTATGTAGGCTGTGTCGCCCACGATAGCGGGTGAGGTCGCCACCACGTCTTCACTGATGTGGGCCTTCCACTTGAGCCGGAGGCTTGGCGCGGTGGAGGGCGACAGGGCTGTTTCATCTCCATTCCAGGCTTGACGCTGTGCCCCGTTCAAGAACATCGGCCAGTCGCCAGGCCCCGGCATACCCGCCGATGTTTGCGCCCGCAGGTCGCTTGAGCCAACCGCCCCGGCGAGGCCGAGCAGGCTGAGTAGAAGGGTGACTAAAATGAGTGCCCTCAAAGAGGTTTTCTTATTCACCAACTGCCTATTCCCACGAGGTGTGCCGAATACGGATAACATAAGGCTCCTTAAAGTTGGCCAGGCACAAGCTGCGCGGACGATTGTCCAGGGCAAGCCTACCCGTTCGTATAGTATAAAGCCGGCTGAAAAGACGATGTCCCTAACACGCCCCCGCCTGTATAGTTATACCAGACGCAAGTCATTACTGAGAAAAAGCAAGTATGGAGGCAAACAAAATGGACAATACAGGCAACGCGGGCATACTTAGCTCGCTATCGAACCAGTTGGCCGATGCGGTCGAGAAGATCGGCCCGGCGCTGGTGCTGGTGAACGGGCGGCAGAGGCTGCCCTCAAGCGGCGTGGTCTACAAGCAGGGTCTGGTGCTGACCGCCGAGCACACACTGGAGCGCGAAGAAGATATTACAGTCGAGACGCACGACGGCCAGAAACTGCCGGCACAGTTCGTGGGGCGCGACTCCTCAAGCGACCTGGCGGTGCTGCGCGTGCCGGACCTGACGGTGGAGCCTGCCGGCAGCGGGGGCGACCCTCGCGTGGGCCAGCTGGCGCTGGCGGTGGGCCGCCCCTCGGATAGCGGCCTGATGGCGAGCCAGGGCATCGTGAGCGCGGTGGGCGGACCGATGCGAACCGGGCGCGGCGGCATGCTGGAGAAGTACATCCGCACCGACGCCACCCCCTATCCCGGCTTCTCCGGCGGTCCCCTGATCGACTCGACTGGCGCGGTGCTGGGCATCCTGACCACCGGCCTGGCGGGAGGCGTGGCTTTGGCCGTGCCGACCTCCGTCGCCTGGCGCATCGCCGACACCCTGACGCAGCACGGGCGGATCAAGCGGGGCTATCTGGGCATCAGCAGCCAGCCTGTCTACCTGCCCGAAGCACAGCGCGGCGGCGGCTCGCAAGAAACCGGCCTGCTGATTGTGCGTGTCGAACAAGACACCCCTGCCGAAAAGGGCGGCCTGCTGATCGGCGACATCCTGGTGTCCCTCGACGGTATGCCTATTGCCGGCAGCGACGACCTACAGGCCCTCCTTAGCGGCGAGCGGGTGGGTAGTGAAGTCCCGGTGCAGGTAATCAGGGGCGGCACGCTCCAGACGCTGAACGTCATGGTCGGGCAGCGGGATTAGCTGAGGTTCACATCAGGGCTGTGAAGAGAGGGGTGCAGGGGAACTCCCTTGCGCCTCTCTCAACACTTTCAACTTTACAACTCACCCCGAAAAGATAAGAGGTATGATATGCTATCTACTATGACGGAGCCGGAAAAAACACAGGATATTGAGATTGACGGCTCTTCGTTCATATCGGACGAAGCCTCGCATGAGATAATCAGGATGATCGAGCGGGTGGGGCCGAGCGTGGTGCAGGTCAGCCGCGACCGGCGCGGGGGCGGGGCAGGCGTGGTTTGGCGCTCCGACGGCGCGGTGCTCACCAACTACCATGTAGTAGCCGGCGCAGGCTCCATTGGCGTGCAGTTGCCCGATGGCCGCCACTTTGAGGCGCACGTGGTCAACCAGAACCCGGCCCTCGACCTGGCGCTGCTCAAGGTAGATGCCGATGACCTACCTGCCGCCCTGGTGGACGACTCGTCGAAGTTGCGGGTGGGAGAGCTTGTGTTTGCGGTGGGCCACCCTTGGGGGCATCGCAACGTGGTGACAGCCGGCATCGTCAGTGGCTTGGGGCAGGTTCCTGTTCCGGGCAGTGGCCGCACAGCCCAGTACGTGCGCTCCGATGTGCATGTAGCCCCCGGCAATTCGGGCGGGCCGATGCTGAACGCGGGCGGAGCCGTAGTGGGCATCACAGCTATGATCTTTGGCGGCGATATGGCGGTGGCAATTCCCAGCCACGTAGCCGCCGAGTGGGTGGGCGGTCTGCCCAGCCGTCGCGTGCTGTTGGGCGTAACCGTAGAGCCTGGTGAGTTCGCCCTCACTTTACCCCACAGCAAGCGCGAGGCGATGGCGGCCGGCTTGTTGCTTATGTCGGTGGACCGAGACGCCCCGGCGGGCCGCGCCGGTCTGCGGGTGGGCGATGTTATCCTGGCGGCGGGGGGCAGGCCCGGAGTTGATGGTGAGGCGCTGCTGGATGTGCTTTCCGACAACAGCCTGAATCGTAACCTGCCTTTGCACGTGGCGCGAGGCGGCGCTGTGCTGGAAGTGGCGGTTGACCTGGCCCAGGAGGACAACTCTCAGGAGACTGCCTCTTGAGCCGAGTAGCGGCAGCTATCGCAGCCCCCACGCCAATGATGCGTGCGGGGCTGCGTGCGCTCTTGGAGGGTGAAACTATAGAGGTCACGGCAGATGCCGCTTCTCTCTTTGAACTCTCTATGGAGATGTCGAATGCTGACGTGCTGGTGGTCGCGGGCGCTGCGCTGACCGAGGACAGCCTCGCCTCATTGTCTAGGGACGACGCCGGCCTTATGCCCGCCATCGTAGCCTTAGCCGAGAACGAGCAGCCGGCGGCGGCGCTGAGGCGGCTCCCCTTGCGCGGTTGGGGAATACTTTCGCCCGACGCCCCGGCCTCCGAGTTGCAGGCGGCGGTCGTCTCGGTGTCACAGGGGCTGGTAGTGCTCTCTTTGCCGTTGGCCGTCGCCTTGATAGGGCCGCGCCAGATGCAGACGTTGGAGGGAGGCGCGCTCCCTGAGCCGCTCACCGCACGCGAAATGGAGGTGTTGGAGCTACTTAGCCAGGGCCTCTCCAACAAGTTGATCGCCCGCCAACTTAGTATCAGCGAGCACACCGTCAAGTTCCACGTGTCGTCCATCTACACCAAGCTGAACGCCGCCAGCCGCACCGACGCCGTGAGCCGTGGAGCGCGGCTCGGCCTGATCACCCTCTAGCCGGCATCGGGCCGGCCAAACTACATCTACAGACCGATTGACGCTCTCTCCATCTCCCTTTATGATAAGAGCCGCCGGGACGGACGCCGAGGGTTATCTTTGACAGATCATCTCCCTCGGCGGCAAACTTGTCCGGCACAACAAGAACCGTCAGCTAAAAGAGACAAAGTAGGCACAGTTATGACCATCTGTATCCTCCGTATCCAGAAATCAGAGTATCGCCGCCTTGCTCTCCGACTTTCCGTAGCCGGGAGCCTGAGCATACGCTGTGCCCAGAAGCCGGCAGGATCATGCGGAGGGACGTAACCACTACACCAGGGTGAGATAGTACAAAAAAGAAAGGGTGTGGGGCTGCGGTCCCGCACCCTTTCTGCTTTTGTGAGGAGGCTCAACAGAGAGGGTGCGTAGCTCAGTGGTAAGAGCGCCGGTCTTATAAACCGTCGGTCGATGGTTCAATTCCATCCGCACCCACAAGTATACAGATGCGGGTGGTGCGGAGGCTCAAAGTTTGCTGGTGAGAGGGGGCACAGTCCCTTGTGGGGGCGGCCCCGAACTCTGTTGTCCAGCATCACTCGCAAAAGTGATGTAGAAAGTAGGTGAAGCGGTGAAAAAGAAAGAGAAGACACAACTGGCGCAGGCCCAGGCCAACCGGAAGCGGGCCGAGGAAACCCGCAAGGCAGCCTCCGAAAAGCCTGTGAATCTGTACGGTTGGAAGGAGGCCGCCATCCCTAACCCGGAGGGCTACTTCGAGCTTCAGACGCAGGACCTGGGCGACGTGCCCGTGCGCCTGTTCTTGACGCCCAAGCTGCTGTACGAAACGGAAGACACCCTGTACAACCAGATCGTTAACGCTGCCCGCTTTCCCGGCGTGAAGCTGGTGGTTATCACGCCCGACGTTCACTACGGCTACGGCGTGCCTGTCGGCTCGGTTATCCTGACCGGCGGTACGGTGGCGATGGGTCCGGTGGGGTACGACATTGGCTGCGGGATGGTTAGCGCCCGCTCCGACGTGCCTGCCGAGGCGGCTACCGGCGAAAAGCGGCTTGCCTTCAACCGGGCCGTTATGCAGAGGGTGGCGATGGGCGCGGGACATGCCGGCAAGA
>JBBSIX010000155.1:0-7938 GCA_038231875.1 Chloroflexia bacterium
ACCGCGTGATCCTCGGCTCCGAGGACCGGGCGGCTGCCGAGCGCGTTCGGGAGCTTTACGAGTCGCGTGGCTGCCCCATTATGATCACCGACATACGTACGGCTGAGATGATAAAGTACGCATCCAACGCTATTCTGGCGACTTATATCTCTTTCGTGAACGAGATAGCCTTTATCTGCGAGAGCCTGGGCGCGGACGTAAAGGATGTCGTGCAGGGGATGGGCTACGATAAGCGGATCAACGCGCAGTTCCTCAATCCGGGTGTAGGCTTCGGGGGAAGTTGTTTCCCGAAGGACGTGAAAGCCCTGGCGCATATGGCTTCACAGAACAACCATGCGCGTCCCCACCTGCTGCGCGCTGTGCTCGACATCAACATGAGCGCGCGCCGGGTGTTCGCTGAGAAGGCGGTACGGATGTTGGACGGCGACGCGAAGGGCAAGCGGGTCGGCGTGTGGGGCCTATCGTTCAAGCCCGACACCGACGACATGCGCGAAAGCCCGGCCATAGATATAGTGGAGGCCCTCATAGAGCAAGGGGCCGAGGTGCAGGTGTACGACCCGATAGCCATGCAAGCTGCACGCGAGCACCTGAGCGAAAAGGTGACGTACTGCAAAGATGCCTATGAAGCCGCCGCAGGCGCCGATGCCCTCCTGTTGATTACCTCCTGGAATGAGTTCAAGCAGCTCGACATGGAAAAGATCAAAGAGAGTATGCGCCGGCCTGTGCTGCTCGATGGCCGCAACGTGTACGACCCGCAGGAATTGCGAGACCTCGGCTTCACTTACGCCGGCGTCGGACGGAGATAAAGTTTGTCATGCGGGACCTAAACTCAAGTTTGAGTCCCGCTCTTCACCAAGAGATGGACGACGACTACATAAGCCCCAGCAGTTTGGTGGGTTTGCCACCGTGGCCGATGCTATCCGGCTTAAGCGTGGCCGACTCGCACGACGGGCGGGTGCAGTGTGGGGTTGACTTGATCGAGATTGCGCGCATCGGGGCGGCTGTGGAGCGTTGGGGGGACAAGTTCCGGCACCGCATCTGGACCGACCGCGAGCTTGCCTTTTGCCGGGGCCGCATTCCAGAGCTTGCGGCCAGGTTCGCGGGCAAGGAGGCCACCTCAAAGGCGCTGGGCACGGGCATCGTGGGCCTTATCTGGCGAGACATCGAGATACTCCCCGACCGGCGGGGTAAACCCCTGGTGTTCCTGCATGGCGGCGCCAGGATGCGCGCCGCCGACCTGGGCCTGGACACCTGGGCGATCAGCCTGACCCACAGCCGCGAACTTGCCTGCGCTTTCGTAGTCGCCCGCGTTGGCCGCTAGCCCTCTGCGTCTGTGCCGGGCATGGTGTTCAGAGTAAGCCCTGATCCAACGGGCCAGCATTACGAATAAAAATAGGAGAAAGTGTGGGGACACCCCACTCCCCGGCAGGGGTTCTCCCCTGCACCCCTTATTTTCCAGAGGAGATGTAAAAGTGAGCGAGGCGACAAGCCGCAAAGCGGCACAAGCGAAAGTACTGACGGACGCCGACATAAAAAAGATGCTGCCCGACAGGCCGGATGACGCCAACAAAGGCACCTTTGGCAAGGCTATGGTGGTGGCAGGCTCGATCAACTATATAGGGGCGGCGGCTCTTGCCGTCGAAGGGGCGATGCGCTCCGGGGCCGGCCTGGTGACTCTGGCCTGCGCGGGCGACCTGTTGTCCATCCTGGCCGTTAAGCTGACGGAATGCACCTTTCTTCCCCTGCCGTCCGACTTGGGGGTAGTCACACCGCATGCCGCCGACAAGCTGCTGGCCTCGATCAAGGGCTACGATACGCTGCTTGTGGGCTGCGGCCTGAGCACCGAAAAGGAAACCGGCCTGTTCCTGCGTAACCTGCTCTCCCAGCCGGAGGCGGTTGCCCACCCCGCTGCCTCGCGGCCTATCGGTTTTGCGACGCGCGTTAGCACGACCTCCGGCGAGGAGGGTGAGCGCGCCTCCCTGCCGAAGATGGTGGTTGACGGCGACGGCCTGAATTTGTTGGCCCAGTGGGACGAATGGCCTGAGCGCTTGCCGGACGGTTCGGTGTTGACGCCGCACCCAGGCGAGATGGCACGGCTCACCGGCAAGACGGTAGACGAGGTGCAGGCCGATCGAGTAGCTATCGCCCAGGAGCACGCGGCCAAGTGGAAGCAAGTAGTCGTGCTGAAGGGCGCCGCCACCGTTATAGCCGAACCGGGCGGCAAGGCATACCTGTCTCCTTTCTCCAACCCTGCGCTGGCTACGGCAGGCACTGGAGACGTGCTGGCCGGCACAATCGCGGGCTTCCTGGCTCAGGGGCTTGAGCCGCAGGAGGCGGCCTGTGTGGGTGTTTACCTGCACGGCAAGGCGGGTGAAATTATGCGGGAACAGTTCGGCGTGGCGGGCGGTCTCGCAGGCGACCTGGCTCGGCTGATGCCCCAGGCTCAACAAGCGCTCAGGGCCGGCGACTAGTAGGCGTACCAACTCAATTATAGTGGCCCCAGCAGACCCCGATGGGTGGTTGCACGGCTATCGGAACTTATACCGCTTACTGAGGAGATAAGGAGAAAATATGAACAAGTATGTAAGGTTTGGGGCCATGATTGCGACATCAACCGTCGTTATGTTCGGCCTTATGTATTTGAACACGTATCAGTTGGACCATGTTTTTTTTAGCGAAACGCGAGCATACATGGCGCTTGTGATGGGGGCGACGATGGCCGTCATCATGTTGGGGTTCATGCTAACCATGTATCCCAACCGACGAGCAAATATCGGCATTTTCGCTGGTAGCATTGTCGTCTTTGTCCTCGCGCTGTGGCTTGTTAGAAGCCAGGCAACCGTTGACGATGTGTCCTATATGAAGGCCATGATCCCTCACCATTCGATAGCGATCCTGACCAGCGAGCGCGCAAATATCTCAGACCCGCGAGTCCGGAAGCTTGCCGATGGCATCATCGAAACTCAGCGCAAGGAAATCGCCCAAATGAAGGCGCTGATTAAGGACCTTGAGAATAACCGGTAGGGTCTTGTGTGCTTGGGGAGCGCCCAAAAAGGTGGAGAAGCAGTAAAGTGGGAGTATGAAAGGAAAAGCACGAACAAACCTGCCGTGCTCGTAAGCAGTCAGACTTGGGGTGCCGTGCGAAGCCCATTACGCTCATACCCCAAGTCGGACCACTTACATAATTAAGTTGGCGATATACCAGTAGGCTTACCACAATGATGAGCGCTGACGGTACACAAGGCACTCTTCCCGATGTCGAGAGCGAGGCGGCTCAGCTGCGCCCCGTGTGTGCGGAGGTGGACCTGGCTGCCGTTGCCGCCAACGTCCGCCTGCTCAAGGAGATTATAGGGCCAAACTGCGCTGTGATGGCGGTGGTGAAGGCCAACGGCTACGGGCTGGGCGCGCCGGAGATGGCGGGGGCGGCGCTCAAGGGGGGGGCGTCCCGGCTGGCTGTGGCCTTCGTGAGCGAGGGTGTGCAACTGAGGCAGGCGGGATTCGAGGCGCCAATTCTGGTGATGAGCTACGTGCCGCCGGAGGAAGCGGAACTTGTCGTCCGAAATCGCCTCACGCCGGCGCTGCACCGGAGCCGCACCGCCCAAGCGTTGGAGAAGGCGGCTGCTGAGTTGGGCCTGGGGCCGGGCGCGGTGGCTGTGCATGTGAAAGTGGATACGGGGCTGGGGCGCTACGGCTGCACCCCGGAGGAGCTTTTGCCGCTGGTCCGCTCCATTCAGGCCATGCCCCACCTGCACCTTCAGGGGCTGATGACCCACCTGGCCGACGCCGACAACCCCGACCAGACGTTCGCTCGTAGGCAGTTGGGCCTGTTCAACAAGGTCAGGCAACAGGTAGAGGGGGAAGGCATCCGGTTCGAGCTTGTGCATGCGGCCAACTCCGCAGCCGCGCTCGCCTTGCCCGAAGCGCGCTTCGACATGGTGCGCTGCGGTATCCTCCTGAGCGGCAACGCTGTTAGTGGGCAGGATAGCGGATTTGCCTGGCAGCCTGTGTTTTCTCTGCGCTCCTCGCTGGTGCGCGTCCATACGGCGGAGCCGGGCAGCACGGTCGGCTACGGGCGCACCTGGACGGCGAGCTGGCCCGCTCTGATCGGGCTGGTGCCTCTGGGGTACGCCGACGGCTACAGGCGCGCACTTTCCAACCGAGCCGAGGCGTTAGTACGCGGGCGACGCTGCCCGGTGGTCGGTCGGGTGAGCATGGACCAGATAACCCTGGACCTTAGCGGTGTGCCTGATGCGATGGAGGGCGACGAGGTAGTGCTGGTGGGCAGCCAGGGCGGGGAGACGATTAGCGCGGCTGAGTGGGCGGGCTGGGCCGACACTATTTCTTACGAAATGTTGTGCGGTCTGACGGAGCGGGTTCCGCGCATATATCGAGGCGGCAAGTGAGAGCAGTTGACATAATCGCAAAGAAACGGGATGGTCGAGAGCTGACCGCCGAGGAGATCGCCTGGTTGATCGCGAGTTACGTGCGGGGCGAGGTGGCCGACTACCAGATGAGCGCATGGTGCATGGCTGTGTTTTTCAATGGCATGACCGCTCGTGAAACCGCTGGCTTGACGGCGGCTATGGCCGATTCGGGGCGGCGGCTCGACCTGTCGGAGTTGGGGCCGTTCGTGGCCGACAAGCACTCGACGGGCGGGGTGGGGGACAAGACAACGCTGGTGGTCGGGCCGTTGGTGGCGGCGGCAGGCATACCTGTTGCCAAGATGTCGGGGCGGGGGCTGGGCTTCTCCGGCGGCACAGTGGACAAGCTGGAAGCGATAAAGGGCTTTCGCACCCAGCTTTCGGCGGAAGAGTTCGTGGAGACAGCCCGGCGCACCGGCCTGGTGGTAGCCGCCCAGTCGCCCGACCTTGCACCGGCAGACGGCCTCTTGTACGCGCTGCGCGATGTGACGGCCACCGTCGAAAGCCTGCCCCTTATCGCTAGCAGCATTATGTCGAAGAAGATTGCAGCCGGGGCCACCGGCGTGGTGCTCGATGTGAAAATCGGAGCCGGGGCGTTTATGAAGACGTTGGAGGAGACGCGGGCGCTCGCCGTCGCCATGCGCGATATCGGCAGCGCTGTGGGCCTGCAAGTGCGGGCGGTCATCTCCAGCATGGACCAACCGCTTGGTTGGGCGGTGGGCAACGCTCTTGAGGTGGCCGAGGCGGTGCAAACGCTGCGCGGAGAAGGCCCGGCAGACCTCGTGGAGGTGGCCTGCACGCTGGGCGGACACCTGGCGCAGATGGGCGGCAAAGCCGCCACTGTAGAGGAAGGGGTACAACTGATGCGCGCAATGATCGATTCGGGCCGGGGCCTCGCCAAGTTCCGGCAATTTGTAGAGGGACAAGGGGGCGACCCAGGCTTCATAGACGATCCCTCGCTGCTGCCGCAAGCTCTGGTGAGGCGCGTTGTCACGGCCCAACAAGGCGGCTACGTGTCGAGTATAAACGCCGAAACGGTGGGCCGCGCATCGGTGGAGATCGGGGCGGGGCGGGCGGTGAAAGGCGCGCCCATTGACCATTCGGTGGGCTTCGTGCTCCACAAGAAAGTCGGCGATGCCGTACGCCAGGGTGAGCCTCTGGCGACGGTGTATGCCGCCAACGAGGAGGCCGCCCAAAGGGGAGAGCGCAACTTGCGGGCTGCTTACCTGCTCGATGATAGACCGCCACAGCCGCAGCCCACTGTGCTCGGAGTAGTGGAGTAAAGCCAAAGGAGAACTCTATGCTCACCGACCCTCGTGTAGAGCGCATGGCAAAGACGCTGGTTGAATACTCGCTGGGCGTGCAGCCCGGCTGGATGGTCACTATTGACACCGGCACTGCCGCCATCCCCCTGGTGCTGGCAGTGTATCGGGAAGTGCTGCGCGCAGGGGCGCACCCTTACGTGCTGTTGGACGCGCCGGGGCTGAATGGTATGCTCCTCCGCGAGGGCAGCGAAGCGCAACTCTTGCAGCCCGACCCCTACCGGCTGCTTATGCTCCAACAGTCCGATGCCGTGCTGACTATCCTGGCTGAGGAGAATACCCGCGAAGCGGCCGGCATAGACCCTGCCCGGCAGGCTCTTGCAAAGCAGGCAAAGCGCGAAGCAGGCGCATTACGTATGCAGCGCATCATGGAGGGGCGGCCCGGTTCGCTCACCCTCTTTCCTACGCAGGCTTATGCTCAAGACGCCGAGATGAGCCTGCCGGAGTTCGAGGATTTTGTGTTCCGTGCTTGCCTCCTGGATGGCGAGGAAGACCCTGCCGAACGCTGGCGGGAGGTATCGCGGGAGCAGCAGCGCATAGTAGATTGGCTGGCGGGCAAGCATCAGGTGCATCTGGAAGCGCCGGATACGGACCTCACTATGTCAATCGAGGGGCGCACCTTTATCAATTCGGACGGCAAGCGCAACTTCCCCAGCGGCGAGGTGTTCACCTCCCCTGTAGAAAGCAGCGTGCGGGGCACGATCAGCTTTTCTTATCCCACATCGTACAACGGGCGCAGCGTACAGGGTGTGCGGCTCCTGTTCGAGGAGGGCAAGGTGGTGCAGTACAGCGCCGAGGTGGGCGAGGACTTCCTGGCCGCGATGCTCAATCTGGACGAGGGTGCTAGCAGGCTGGGTGAATTCGCCATCGGCACCAACCCCAACGTCACTCGCATCACCCGCAACGTGCTGTTCGACGAAAAGATCGCCGGCACGATACACTGTGCCCTGGGCAACGCCTACCCGAACGCGGGCGGCACTAACAAGTCGGCACTGCATTGGGATATAGTGACCGACATGCAGCAGGGGCGGATCACGATTGACGGCGCGCTCCTCTACGAGAACGGTCGTTTCACCATCTGAGCCGGCCTCTCGGTACTTCGGTACTTGGTAGATATGCAGGGAATAGCCATACGGCAAAGAAAAAGGCGCCGAGCCTAGAGAGTGTTATGAACTTTGTCGAGAAAAATGGTAAGCTTTATGTATGAAAATACAGCACAAGCAAGACCACAAAGAACATGAAAACGGACAGATAGAAGCGGTAGAAGCGGTAGAGCGCAAGAGGTATCCCAGTGACATAAGCGATGATGAATGGGCATTCGTAGCTCCTTATCTGACGTTGATGACGCCACAAGCACCACAACGTGTGTATAGTATAAGAGAAGTGTTCAACGGGCTGCGCTGGATAATCAGAGCGGGCGCTCCCTGGCGCATGATGCCTAACGATTTGCCTCCCTGGCATGTAGTTTACCAGCAGACCCAAAGATGGCTCCAAGCACAGGTGTTTGAAGCTATGGTAGACGACCTGCGAGAGGTGTTGAGACTGCTTGATGGCCGCAAGGCACAACCTTCTGCTGTTGTGCTGGACAGTCGGACATTGCAATCCTCTATTGAGAGCGGTGCCAGAGCAGGGTACGATGGAGCTAAGAAGCGTAGGGGCAGCAAAGTACACATGGCGGTAGACACGCTGGGGCACCTGTTGAGCTTGCATGTGACTGCTGCCAGTGACGGAGACCGTGCTCAGGTAAGCAAGTTGGCTAAGGAAGTACAGGAGATTACTGGGCACACAGTAGAGGTAGCCTTTGCAGACCAGGGCTACACAGGAGAAGATGCAGAGCAGGCAGCTGCTGAAGAAGGCATCAGGTTGGAGGTAGTGAAGCTCCCTGAAGCTAAGAAGGGGTTCGTGTTGCTGCCTCGGAGGTGGGTTGTAGAGCGTAGCTTTGCATGGGCAGCACGTTTCAGGAGGTTGGCGCGTGATTACGAACGCCTCCCTGAGACGTTGGCTGGTATGCACTTCCTGGCTTTTGCTATTCTGATGCTCTCTCGTCTCGTTCGTTTGCTTGACTAAAGTTCATAACACTCTCTAGGAGCCGTTACGAACTAGGGATTAAGAGGTAATTAACATACATGAGCAAATCAGTAGAAATATCAGCGGAGGAAGCTGGGGCTGTATCGAGATCACCTGACTATCCTGCT
>JBBSIX010000156.1:0-7795 GCA_038231875.1 Chloroflexia bacterium
ACTCCCAGGCTGGTATGCAGGGCAACCCCCAGCCTTGAGTGAAGACTTTGGCAAGCAACACACCTCTCTCTCTACAACCTGATAATCACCCCCCCGCTACGCTCATGCCTGATCAGGATGCGGAGGCTGCGGCAACCCTTGCGGCGGCTATCGAGCCCTGGCTGACGCATATGCGCTGGCGTGCCGACTTCGACGCCTGGCGCGAGCGGCGCATACGCCAGGAGGACTACCAGGAGGCGAACCTTCGGGACATTGAGGCGGCGTTGGGCATGAGCCAAGAAGGGACGACGGCCGGCAAGCGGGTGTTGGACCTGGGTTCGGGCATGGGCGGCTTGTCGGTGGCTTTGCTGCGCCGGTGGGGCAAGAGCGTAGCGGGGGCGGGCTTGCACTTGCAGGCTGCGGACTACAACCAGGACTACTGCCGCATCGCACGCTTGCGTGCGCAACGCTACGGCATCCATCTACCCCTTACAGTGGCTGCCGGCGAACAGCTGCCCTATCCTGGGGAGGCTTTCGACCTGGTGCTGTGCCTGGATGTGCTGGAACATGTGCGCGATGCAGGCCAGGTGCTGTCGGAGATACACCGGGTGCTCAAGCCGGGCGGCCTTGTGCTGACCACCGTGCCCAATCGCCACGCCTTCCGCGATCCGCACTACCACCTGCCCTTTATAAACTGGCTGCCGCGCCTGTGGGCCGAACGTCTACTTGGCATGCTGGGACGCTCCAAGCAGGGCTTGTTGCAGGACCGCCAGGCGCTGTCTGAACTGAACACCTACTCGTGGGCGGGCTTTGTGTGCCTGGCTCGCGGCAAAGGGTTCCGGGTGCGCGACCAGGTGCGCTACCGTATCATGCGGGGCGAAATCCGGCAGTTGCGCGGTTGGCGGCTGGCCCTGCTCAGACTGCTGGTAAAGCTGGGATTGGCCGACCTGCTGTACAGGTTGTACAGGTACGGCTGGCAGGGCACGTACCAGATCATGCTGGCGAAACCCCGTTGAAGATAGCCCTGTACAATCTGACCACCACCACTCGCTGGGGAGGGGTAGAGACCTTTGTGTGGGAAATGGCCGAGCAGATGGCCCGGCGCGGCCACCGTGTGGTGATCTTCGGCGGACGGGGGGGAGGCGGCGAGAGGCGGCGCATACCGGGCGTGCGGGTACGACTCTTCCCCTACATAGACCGCGATCTCTGGCGCACCCTGCCTCTATTGAGCCGCCAGTTTTGGCTCACCAAGCTGCTGGAGCGGCTCTCGATGCTGCCCTTCGCCTTGCCCGCACTGCTCAGGGGCCGCTTCGACATCGTGCATATCCAGAAGCCTTTTGACTTGCCCGCAGGAGCGTTGGCGAAGCTGGGTGGCGCGAAGCTGCTGTTCGGCTGCCACGGCAAAGACTTTTGGCCGGGCGACAAACTGTTTGTGCGCTTCGTAGATGGCGCGGTGGCTGCCGGCAGGTTCAATGCCGAGCAGGTGCGGGCGCGCTACGGTATAGCGCCGGTGGTTATATATAACGGCGTGGACGTGGAGCTTTTCACCCCTACGCCCGGCGATGATGCGGCTGTTTTGGGCAGGTATGGCCTCAACCCATCCAGCCAAAGCGCCCCTACCCTGCTGTATGCCGGGCGACTGGTGCGCTGGAAAGGCGTTGAGTACCTGCTGGAGGCGCTGCCGCAGCTTGTGCCTGCCGACACTGTGCTCTGGATAGCGGGAGAGGGCGACTACAGGCAGACGTTGGAGAGTTTAGCCCGGAAGTTCGGGGTAGAGGACAGGGTGCGCTTCCTGGGCAAAGTGGAGCACAACGACCTGGCCGCGCTGTACCGCAACTGCGCGCTGCTGGCGGCAACCTCGTTCGTGAACGAAACGTTCGGCATGGCATTGTGCGAGGCGATGGCCTGCGGCGCTCCGGTGGTGGCTTCCGACTTCGGCGGCTTTCGTGAAGTGGTGATACCGGGCGAGAACGGCTTGCTCGCTCACCCCCAAGACCCGCCGGACCTGGCCGCCAAGATAAACAGGCTGCTGGCCGATCCCGCCCTGCGAAAGCGCATGGGAGAGGTGGGGCGACGGCGCGTGCAGGCGGTATTTAGCCGGCAAGCGGTGGCTGCCCACCTGGAGGAGGTGTATAGGTGTCTCGCCCCCTCCTCTATGTAGCCTACCCGATGCGCCTCGACCTGAGCGCGGCCAATGCTGTGCAAACCTACAGCACGGTGCGCGAATTGCAGCGTCTGATCCCCGGCATGCGGCTGGTTGTACCGCGCTGGTTGCGCTCGCCGAGCGTCTTTAGCAGGCTGGACGCGCTCCACCTGCCGCGCCCGGCGGTCAACAAGCTGTCAAAGTGGGTTCCCTGGGCGGGCTGGTCGTACATCGAGCGAACGTTGTTCGCGCTTATGTTAGCAGCGCTCCTGCTTGTCATGCGACTCACGGGGCGGGGCTACCGTGTGCTGTACGTGCGGGATGTGGTGTGCGCCGCATGGCTAGCCATCCTGCGACCGCTGCACGGCAGCCGCGTTATATATGAGGTACATGATCTGGAAGCGCAGCACCCAAGCAAGGCCGGGAAGTGGCCTCGCGGCTCATGGCGGCGCGTGCTGCACTGGCTCGACCGCTCGGCCCTGCTGGGCAGCGACCATCTTGTGTCGCTAACCGAGGCGTTCAAACAGTGGGTTGTGCTGAAACGGCTGAGGCAAGAAAGCGATGTAACGGTGATACCTGACGCCTACGACCCCGCCATTTACTTCCCCACCAGCAGAGACGAGGCCAGGCGAACGCTGCGCTTGCCCACAGAGCCTGCCATCGTCGGCTACGCGGGCCTGACCTTCGCCCACCGGCGGCTCGACCTGCTGGTGAGGGCTGTGGCGCAGGTCGTCGAGAGCTTCCCGAACGTCTTGCTGATGCTGGTGGGCGGCAGACCGGAGGAGGTGGCGGAGATACGGCTGCTGGGCCGCCGGCTTGGGATAGAGAGCCGCTTCGTTCTGACGGGGCAGGTGAGCCAGGTTGAAGCCGCTCTTTACATGAACGCCGCCGACCTGCTGGTGATACCGGACACTGTTACCCGCCTGACCGCTTCTCCGCTCAAGTTGTTCGAATACATGGCAGTGGGCAAGCCTATTGTGTGCAAAGAGATGCCGGCTTTGCGTGAGGTACTGAGCATGAGCGAAGCGGGGGCCGAAGTGGGGGCCGCGCTCTATTTCCGAGAGGGCGATGTGGAGTCGCTTGCAAATGCCCTCCTCTCTGTGTTACAAGACTCACAGCTTGCCGCGAGGCTGGCGAAGCGCGCCCTTGCCCGCGCAGAGCCTTATACCTATGCGGCGCGCGCCGCCTTGATCGCGGCGACGACAGAGGCTTACTTATAGAGCAAAGCAAAGGGGCGACATGGTGGCCGAGGGGGAGGGTGTACTTGGAAGCGGTACTTAGTTGACGGCGATTGAATTAGAGGGCACACTTACGGAAGCGACGGCTGAGCGCAGGCATGACTGGGCGCTTAGAGCGCTGCTGCTGTTGTTTGTGGTGGTTGCTCCGTTCGTCACGCAGCGCATTTACGCCAGCGATGAGATACAGTACTTCGCCTACACACACTCTCTGTTTTTCGACGGCGACCTGGACTTCAGCAACGAGTATCTTCATTTTTACAATTCGGATCGGCAGAAGTTCGCCCAAATCTACACCGACCTATACAAGAAGCACGAGCCGCTCACCGACCTGCCGATCAACGTTGCGCCGGTAGGCACGGGGCTGCTCTGGTTGCCGGCGTATGGCCTGGCTCACCTGTACACATTGGCTGCTCAGGCATTTGGCTCAAACGTCACAGCAGATGGCTATTCGCAACCCTACATATCGGCTGTGTGCCTCAGTTCCTATCTGTACGGCTGCGTGGGGCTGCTGCTGTGCTACTTACTGGCGAGACGGCTGTTCGGGCGGCGGCTGTCTGCGCTGGTGGTAGCTACCGTTTGGCTGGCGACGCCGCTTGTTTTCTACACCGTGGTGGCTCCTCCCTGGTCCCATGCCACCTCGCTGTTTACCGTCACCCTGTTTATATGGTACTGGCAGTGCACCCGCAGCCCCGGCGGACGGAGCTTTGGCGAGTGGGCGCTGCTGGGGGCGCTCGGCGGGCTGATGATGCTGGTGCGAGAGCAGGATGCGCTTTTCCTGGCTATCCCCGTTGTTGAGGAGGCAGGCCGCTGGTTGGCCGGCAGGCGTCGCTCAGAGGGGCGCACTATGCACGCGATGTTGCGACCGGCGATTGGCCTCGCGGCGATGGGGGTAGCGGCGGCGGTGGTATTTATCCCGCAGTTGCTGGCGTACAGGGTGATAACCGGGCGGTTCAGCCCGTCCAAAGTGGTGGCGGGCAAGTTCAACCTGAGCGCGCCGAACGCCCTCAACGTGCTCTTTTCGCCTGAGCACGGCCTGGTTCCCTGGACGCCGATAGCGCTGCTTGGGCTGCTTGGATTGTTGCTGCTGTGGCGGCGCGACCGCACGATGTCGGTGGGCTTCGCTGTGGCTTTCCTGCTACAGGTGTACATAGCGGGGTCGTTCCTGACGTGGCAAAGCGCAGGCTCGTTCGGACAACGGCGCTTTATCAACAGCACAGCGATCTTCGTCATGGGACTGGCGGCTTTGCTGATGTGGGCGCTGGAGAGGGGCGTGCCCCGGTGGTTGGTGTTGGGGGCAGCCGCACTTTTCGTACTGTGGAACGGGGGCTTGCTTATGCAGTACGCCCTCTGGTGCTCGCCGCAACGTCAGGGGTTGGATTGGGCCGTTGTGCTGCGCGGACAGGTTGAACTGCCCGGCAAAGCTGTGGGCTTGCTCTGGGATTATGTGACCAATCGGCAGGTTTTCTACCGTAAGACTCGTAACTGCTGATGATGGTTATGCGGCAAGGGCCGCAACGCATCATGCCGCTTACAAGTTAGGACCAAGAATTGATTTCTCAAAGACTACTCGAATCTGTGTGCTGTGTGAACCCGGAGTGCCTGGCGCGGTGGGGTAAAGGTGTGCGGCTCATGGGGCGCGGCGCAGAGTTGGCTTGCCCACGCTGCGGCAGCCTCTATGCCTCCGAGAGGGCCGGCTACCTGGACTTGATGCCTCCGGCGGGGGAAGATCACACTTCGCTGTACGTGTCGCACGAAGCCGAGTTCGATGCGGCCCTGGACTACAGGCATATAGGAGTGCCGTTGCTGGGGGCAGCGGTGCGGCAGCGTGCCCTGCGCGAGATGTTGCGGCTGCGCCCGGAGGACCGCCTGATCGAGTTGGGTTGCGGCAACGGCAAGTTCATCTTTTGGAACCGCCGCTCGGTGGACTGGGCGGTGGGAGTGGACCCGGCCCCTCTGTTCGCGGAGGAGGCGTTACAGGGGGTGGACCTCTGCCTCGCCGATGCGCGCTCCTTGCCCTTCGAGGATGGGGCCTTTACCGCCGCCATCTCGATTGACGTGCTGGAGCACCTGCCGCTTGAGAGCATACGGCGCTATCTCGACGAGGCGCACAGAGCGCTCGCGCATGCCGGGCGGCTCTTTATCTTCTCGAACACCCGGGAAGGCTCGCGCCTCGACTTTATCGTGCGAAGCGCGCGCCGCCTGTCTCGTTGGCTTGGCGAACACGGAGCGCTGGACGACACGCGCGACCGCCTGCGTAAATCCGACCACGTGAAGGCCATCGAGACTTTCCCACAGCTTGAGCGAGTGCTGGCGGAGTCGGGTTTCAGGGTGGAACGGGTTGTCTTTTGGAACGGCCTTTTCCAAAGCATTATCGAGAACCTCCTGCTCAAGTTGGCCGAGTCGGCTATGCGCCGGGCGCGCTTCGGCGGCAAGAGGCGGGCAGGCGGTACGGTGCATGGCGAGGAGGCGCTTCGCCAACAGGTCAAGCAGAGGCTGAGTAGGCGCGGGCCGACGTATCGCTTGATGATGTTGCTGACGAGGCTGATGTGGCTTGACCTGGCGCTGTTCGGCAAGTGGCGGGCGGGGCCGTACTTCCTCCTGGCAAGGCGCGTCACTAAAGAAGATGAGGCCGCCTCTTGAGGGTGCTGTACGTGGCGGGGGCGGTAGAGGCGTTCGGCACGTCGGGCGGCTCGGTTCACATCCAGGAGGTGGCTTGCGGGCTGCGCGCACTGGGCCACGAACTGTTGGCGCTCGCCAAAGCCGGCTCGGAGGCCTCTGGGCACAGGTTGCCTTGCGGCGTTGGGGTTGTAGAGCTGCCGTGGCGCAAGGAGTTGGCGTTGCTGGGCCTGCCCAAAGTAGCGCGGGCGGTAGAGCGGTTCAGGCCCGATGTGATAATGGAGCGTTTCTACAACTTCGCGGGTGCGGGCGTGCTGACGGCCCACCGCCGGGGCATACCGTCTCTGCTCGAAGTGAATGCCCCTATGACCGACCCTCCCGGCAGCCCTAAGACGCGGCTGGACATGCTGCTGTTTGGCTTGATGCGCCGTTGGGCGGTGCGGCAAGCCATGTGGAGCGCGGCTGTGGTAACGCCCCTCGCCTCGACGGTGCCCCCCGAAGTGGCCCGTCGCAAGATACATGAGCTACCCTGGGGAGCCAACGTTGAACAGTTCAGCCCGCAACTGCGTCTAACGAGCGAGGCGCGGCAGCAGGCGCTCGCCGAGTTGGGGTTGAGCAGCCGCTATCCGGTGGCGGTCTTCCTGGGTAGCTTCCGCAAGTGGCACGGCGCGGCACAGTTCGCGGAGGCGGCGGGGCAGTTGCTCGCGGGTGGTGTACCTCTCTCTTTCCTGGCGATTGGCGGCGGCCCGGAACTCGAGCCTTTGCGGGCGCGTGTGGCCGCATGGGGCTTGCCCCCCGACCGCTTCGTCTTTGCGGGGGCGCAGCCGCACAGCCTTGTGCCCTCTCTGCTGGCGTTGGCCGACTTCGGGGTGGCTCCGTTCGACATCGCCGCCCACCCGCCGTTGGCGACCTTCGGCTTCTATTGGTCGCCACTCAAAGTGTTCGAGTATATGGCGATGGCTTTGCCGGTGGTGACGGTGGATGTGCATCCGTTGAACCAAATTGTGCGGTTGGACAAGGAGGGTTTGCTCTACAGGTCGGGTGACATATCGGGTCTGAGCAGCGCGCTTTCGAGGTTGGCTTACTCCGCCGACTTGCGGAGGCGCATGGGCGAGGCGGCTCGCACGCATGTGGTGGCGCACTATAGCTGGCAGGCACACTGCGAGGCATTGGACGGCCTGCTGAGGGAGATCACCCGTGCTTGACCCCGGCGGCGGCCCCTTACAGGTTTGCCTACTCGCCGACGTTTTCCCTCCTCGGAGCGGCGGCAGTGGGTGGAGTGCCTTCTATCTGGGCCGTGCGCTGGCCGAGCGGGGGCACACGGTGCGCGTGCTGCGACCGGTCTACGGCTCAGGCACGGCACGCCCCACAATTCGCAGGCTTGTGTTCCGGGGCTTGCCCGTAGAGGAACTCATGCTGCCCGATCCGCCTGCCTGGGCAAAGAAGCTCGGGTTGGACAAAGCATGGCGCGAGAGGGACGCCGGGCGGTTGATGGCTCTGCGCGCTCGGCAAATGGCGCTGCGGGAGGGGGTTGAGGTGTTGCACGGCCAGCACTCGGTGTCGTCGCCGGCCGCTTCTCTTGCCGCCTCGTATGCCCGCAAAAGGGGAGCCGGGGTAGTATCCCTGGCTACCGTGCGCGACTACTGGCCTCTCTGCCCGGTGAGCACTCGCCTCTTTACAGGGCGAGACGGCGAGCCGTTCGAGTGTCGAAATTGCCGGCGATTTCTGGACTATGTTCGTTGCGCCTCCGCTCACACCGGCTCACGGCGATCACGGCTGCCCTTGCCGGCCGCCCGTTGGTTGAGTACCCTGCTCGCCG
>JBBSIX010000157.1:0-7721 GCA_038231875.1 Chloroflexia bacterium
CACTGTGCTCCCCTCAACAGTGGAGGAGATGACTAGGCAGTCTTCGCCTATCGTAGAGTCCACTATGCGCGTGTTGGGGCCTATCCGGCAGTCCGAGCCTATACTCGTCTTGCCTTCGAGGATCACCCCAGGGTAGAGCACCGTGTCAGGCTCCAGCATAACGTCCATGCCCAGGTAAACCGTGTCGGGCAGGAGCATAGTCACCCCCGCTTCGAGCCAGTGGCGACGCAAACGGGACTGCACAATCGCTTCGGCCTCGGCAAGCTGGGCGCGGCTGTTGATGCCCATCGCTTCTTCGATACCTTCCAGGGTGAAAGTACCCACACGTTTTCGCGAGACGCGGGCTGCACGGGAGAGAGAGCCGGTGTAGTGGGTTCCGCGCTCCTCGTTGATCGCCATGCCCACAAGGTCGGTGAGGTAGTATTCGCCCACCGGGTTAAGCTCGATGCTTTGCAGGTGCGGCCAAAGCCAATCGGCGTCGAACACATAGACGCCGCTGTTTATCTCCGAGATAGCGCGCTGCACCATAGATGCGTTGCGCTCCTCCACTACTTGCAGTACATCCTGTTCTTTATCGCGCACCACACGCCCGTAGCCGGTCGGGTCGGCGGCGATGGCGGTAAGCATGCTGAGACTAGCCCGCGACATACGGTGGCGAGACAGCAGTTGGTTCAGCGTGGCCGTGCGTATCAAGGGAGTATCGCCGTAGAGCACGAGCACCGACCCCTCGTAGCCGTGCAGCGCCTCCCGCGCCATCATCACGGCATGGCCGGTGCCTAGTTGCTCAGGCTGCCTGGCGTAGGTAAGGGGCAGGAAGCCGTCGGGGCCATACGAGGCGCCCAGGGTCTCCTCCACCTGGTCGGCGCCGTGGCCGACAACCAGCACGGTTTGGGCTGGGGCAAGCGGGGCGAGGGCACGCAAAACGTGGGCGGCCAGGGGCAAGTCGGCAAGGCGGTGCAGCACCTTCGGCTGCCTGGACTGCATCCGTTTGCCAAGCCCTGCCGCCAGAACAACTACCGAGAGCGGTTGGCTCTCCATCTGGGCATATCCTTCACAAAGTGTAGTGGGTGTGGGGCTACGACTGGTCAACTGAGGTAGCAGTATGTTAGCGCATGCCCGCGCTCTTGTCAAGCGCGGAAGTGGGTAAGTGGTGTAGAACTGGGGTGGAGCAATTCAGGTCCCTGCGGAACCGCTACTTGCGCGTGTGTACCGGCAGCTAGCGGGTATACCAATAGGCCCAGGCTATTAGCACAAGCTGTAAGGGCAGCCGCAACCAGGCAAGCTCTACGCTGACGCCGGGCATGGCAGGGTGGTCGCCGGCTGCGGTGAGCGCGCCGTAGATGTTGGCAGGGAAGATAGCCACCAACGTGGGAATAAGCCCCCATGCTGCCGCCCTTTGCGTCCTGGGCACGAGCAAGAGCGCGCCCAACGTACCCTCTATCGCCCCGCTCAAGTACACCAGTTCGAGTGGGTAAGGCAGAGCGGGCGGCATCAGGCGCACAAAGCCGTCGCTTGCGGCAAAATGCAGGATGCCGCTGCCGATGAAAAGCGCTGCAAGTGGGTACTTGAGCAGCCTCTTTGCGAGTTGCCGGCGCGAGTTGCGTTGGCCGATCAGAAGGGTCATGGGCTACTACTTTCTAGGGGCGTGCCGGGCTTTGCACAAGCTGTGAGCATGGGTTAGGCGCGGAAGCCGAACAGCACCAGGGCGAGCAAGGCCAGGCCCGCCATGAAGCGGTACCATATAAAAGGCGCTATTGAGTTACGCTGCAAGTAACGCAGCAGGAAGTAAATACACACGAAACCCGACACCGCAGCGGCCGCGAAGCCTACCAGGAAGCCCATCTGCTCGGAAGCCGTTATGCCGCCCTCTTTGATTACGTCGTAGAGCTTTTTTAGGCCCGCACCCAGCACAACGGGGGTCGCCAGCAGGAAGGAGAACCGCGCCGCAGCCTCCCTTGTCAGCCCCATGTACAGGCCCGCCGTGATGGTGCTGCCGGAGCGCGATACGCCGGGGATAAGGGCCAGCGCCTGCGCCAACCCCACGGCCACTGCGGTGGGCAGGCGGATGCCGCTCATACCGATCAGGTGGGTGCCGACCCGCTCGGCGAACATCAGCAGCCCGCCCACCAGGATGAGGGCGACCGCGATCACCAGCAGGCCGGTTCGCAGGTTCTGAGGCTGGTGAAACAGATCGTCTACTTTGCTTTCGCCCAGCAAGCCGACAACAGCAGCAGGAACCGATGCCAACACGATCAGCCAACCCAGGCGGCGGTCCGGATCGTCGCCAAGCCTACGCTCAACGAGCGAGCTAAACATGGCCCCTATGAGCCTACGCCAGTCGCGGGCAAAATAGACCAGCACAGCCAGCAGCGTGCCCATATGCAAGGCCACGTCGAACTGTAAACTGTTGAGCGCGGGGCTGTTCCAGCCGAACAACCAGGGCACGATGATCAGATGCGCCGAAGACGACACCGGCAAGAACTCGGTCAGCCCCTGCACAAGGCCGAGTATCAACGCTTGAAAAAGGTCCAATTTGTTCCCATCCTTTTGTTTGGAAGTGTAGGGTTTGAAGCTCTGGAGTAGCAGGCCGAAGGGTCGAATCTCGCCGCTTTGCGACTTATCTTACAACCTCATGCAGAGCGCGGGCCGGTGTCCGGCAGTTTACCTTCCTGAGCCAACTCGATGTCGGTGAGGGGGCCTTCGTGCTCATGGGCCTGCTGCGCGGCCTCCGCCCGGTTCTTTTCTAAGTTCGTCAGGTCGCGCCACGATAGGCTTTCGCGGGCCAGGTAGAGAAAGCCCAGCAGGGTAACAGGTATCAGCAGGGCAGCGTGCAAGAGCAGCACGTAGGAGGTAGCCGGGCCGCTCGCCACCCCGAATCCACCTACCAGCACCCCCTTGCCCACTACCTCAAAAACGCCCAGGTAGCCGGGAGCCTGCGGTATCAAGGTGCTCAGGTTGACGATGCCGGTAGCCATTAAGTAGGCATAGAAAGGCACCAGGTTGCCGTCCGCGCCCGCCAACCCGAAGCCGAAGCTGCCGATCACGTAGTACATGCCGGCTTCCAACAGCCAGGCTGTTATCGAAAGGCCGAACACTGTTACAAGGTTGGAAGCCGAGCGCAAAGAACCCAGACCTTCGACGAAAGCCACCGCCAGGTGCTCGGCGCGTTCGTGCAGGCGGCCCGGCAGGAAACGCAGGCCGAACGCCATCAGCCGCTCCACCCGCGCTTGGGAGGAGGCGATAGATATGAACACGATGAGGAAGCCCAGAAAGGCCACTGCTCCCAGAGTAATGAAAGGACTGTAGTCGCGTATCAGCGTACCGAACTTGTGCCCCTCACCCGTGCTGAGTATGGCGGGGCTGAAGAAGATGATAAAGAGGAGAGCTGCCGCCACAAAGCCTATCATAATCAGGCCGTCGAAGATACGCTCCACGAATATAGTCGCCAGAGTGGAGGTCTTACGCACATCTTCGCGCCTGCCAAGCACATAAGCGCGCACTAGTTCGCCTATGCGCGCTGGCAGCACGTTGTTAGCCATGTAGCCAATGACTATAACCTCGAATGTCCTATACAAGCTCAGATTAGGCCGTAAAGGTGTCAGCAAGAGGCGCCAGCGCACCGCTCTCACCCCCACGCCGGCGGAGTAGAGCGCCAGCGCAGGCAGCAGCGACAGCCAGTTCATCGTGACGATGGTGGCGGCTACTTCGCCCAGGTCCACCCCGGCCAACGCCCAGACCAGGAAGACCAGGCTTATAACCAGGCCTATGACAAATTGCTTGGATTTGAACAACAGAAAGCTCCGATAAGATGTGTACAATACTACAGTATTACGGTATTAACGTTGCCGGCGTGTATCTATTACGGCTGCTCGGTGGGGCCGCGCATGTTCGCTAAACCTGACCCTTGCCGAAGATACGCTCTTTGTACTCGCGGCTGAGTACGCTGGACAGGCGTTTGCGGAAAAGCGGGTAGCGGCGCAGCCCCAACCTGTGCAACAAGAACTTGCGCTCCACATTCAGCGTTGCCAGACCATAGACCACGCTTCGCCGGAAGTTTACGCTGGAGGCTTCCGGGAAATAGCGCGTGGGAACGGGCACCTCCTCTATCTTGAAGCCGAAGGCCACCGTTTGCGCTATCACCTCGCTGTCGAACACAAAGTCGTCCGAGTTGAGCAGGAACGGTATCGTGGTGAGCAGTTTACGCGAGTAAGCCCGAAAGCCGGTGTGGGCCTCCGACAGGTGGGTTCCCAGCACAAGGTTCTCGACTGTCGTCAGGAAACGGTTGGAGATATACTTCCAGATCGGCATGCCGCCCCTCAGGGTGGCTTCTCGCCCTTCCAGCAGACGCGAGCCAAGCACCAGATCGGCGCGCCCGGCTTGGATAGGCTCTATCATATCGGGAATGCGCGTGGCATCGTACTGGTTGTCGGGGTGGACCATCACCACTATGTCGGCCCCCGCCCCTAGAGCTTGCATGTAGCAGGTCTTCTGGTTGCCGCCATACCCCTTATTTTGGACGTGAACAACCACGTCCAGGCCCAGCTTGCGCGCTATGTCGGCTGTTTCATCCCGGCTGGCGTCGTCCACCAATATTACCCGCTCCACTAAGTCTTTGGGCAGGTCCCCATGGGTCTTAGCAACCGTCTTAGCCGCGTTATAAGCGGGCATCACGACAATCACCTTCGGCTTGCCGGCTGCGGCTTTCCCAGCCCCACTGTCGGCCTTGTCACGCCCCGTTCCTTGCGTGCTACTCATATAGGTGCGCTCTCTCCATCTCGTTATCGTGCGGCCCCCACTGTAGGTGGAACAGCGCCGGACAAGACCCACTGTAGGGTGTGAATGCCGGATAGACTGCATCCCAGCGTATTGTATCATCAGGCTTGTGGAACGTCAACAGGATGTAGCCTGGTGATTACCCACAGCTTTATGCAGAACAACGAGCGCAACCCAACTGGTTAGGCTCATCCTCACTACACCTTGTCATTCTGAGTAATCATGGCCCTCATGCCACAACCGACAATGAAAATGTGCGCGTCCGTAGGGGCACGGCGCGCCGTGCCCCTACCCTTCGTAATCTCTATTTTCAGAGGAGCCTGAATTGGGCCTAGCCCAAGAACTCGAAGAATCAGCCGGTGGAGCATGATAGTTAGGGGCAGAGTACCTTCCTTGTAGTACAAGGTACGGCGCTTTTCATCCCCACTGTCTTACAAGCGTACTGATTCCTCACTACGTTCGGAATGACAAAGTATAGTATTTCCTCGTCTGCCGGCACGGTAGCATACCTAGCTTGAGATGTGGGTAGTCACGAGCATGTAGAGAGGTGAAGTGGTCGGAGGTGGGATAGACGCATCCATTGTAAGGCTCTACTTGCCCCAGGCGGGCCACTTGCCGTCCTTTACCAACGGGAACATGCGATGAGGAAGGTCTTCGTTGAGGCTCAATTTGGCGATGGACAGGCCGTTGGGCGCCCAGTGAAGGCCCAGTGTATCTTGCTTGAGTGAGCCGCTCTCCACCACCAGGCGGTCGCCGCCGGGCGACCATGCGGGGTTGTTGGTGAGAGGGGGTAAAGGCTGGAAGTCGCCTACCCCGCGTCTGCGTAGGGCAACCTGTGGTTCACCACTTTGGGTGCGGCTGCGATAGGCGATCAGGTCGCTGTCGGAGCCTGTAGAGGCGGGCGAGAAGCGCGGCCCCGGCCCCTGTGCGTACTCCCCAAGCCCGGTGCCTATATAATGCAGTTCGTTGCGAAACGGTGTGGCTTCGGCCTCCAACACTCCATATATCAGCAGAGCGCCCGTCAAGGTTTCCGCGTAAATAACGCTGCGGCTGTCGGGCGACCAATCAGGTTCGCCGCCCGGAATGTCGGCGGCATCGCCTGGATGTCCTGTGGATGTGGGCCAACGCAGCAGCCGAAACGGGTTGTCCACCCCTGATACCGTCACCCACAATCCGTCCGGCGACCAGCGCACGGAGCGCTCGTAGGTCGGCCCGGAGGCCACTGCCCCGGTCTCCAACTGAGTGATAGGTTGTGGCGCGCCTCCCGGCAACGGTACGGTCCAGGCGTTCTCTCTGCCCATCACCGAAGGGTCAAAAGTGATATAGCCCACCATGCGGCCATCGGGCGTCCATCCCAACCGCTGATGGTCGGCTATGTGGCCCTGGGCGAGCTTACGGGGTGTGCCCCCCGACGCAGGCACAACATAGAGCGCGCTCTCTGTTGTGAAAGCTACCGTCTTGCCGTCGGGCGAGGGTTGAGGAGGGTTGGTGAGGGGCATGCTCGCCAACTGCGTTTCCCCTGAGCCGTCCGGGGAGATACGCCACAGCCCGGAAACTCGCACAAAGAAGATGCTGCCCGGTGCGGAGGCTACCGGCGTGTAGCCCCTGTTCGGCTCCAACCGAATGGGGGTTTTGCTGAGGCTGTAGTCTGCGCTCTCAGGATTGGCGGAACCGGGAGTGGCGGTGGGCAGTTCGGGTGGGGGCTTGGGCACCTCGCACCCGGCCAATAACGGCGCCAACGCCAGGAGCAGCAGTACCGAAATGGGAGGGAAAAGTCGGCGCATAGTTAAGTATAGCACAGTCGCCGGCGAGGGCCGGCATGCGGGGCGCAGCAAGGCAAAAATTATAGGCTTTGTTAAGGTAAGCTCATGCAATCGGGTATAATATAGGTGTGGAACAGCGATGAAGTTCCACACAAAGCAGGCGCAAAGCAGGCGCATGGAAACAGAGCCTAGACAAGAGGTCGTACAGATGAGCGCGAGAAGCCACTTATACAAATCGGAAGCTCTGATCATTAGGAGGTCGGACCTGGGGGAGGCCGACAAAATCCTCACCATCTTTACTCCCCACTTCGGCAAGTTGCGCGTGGTCGCCAAGGGGGTACGTAAAGTAACCAGCCGCCTGGCCGGGCACGTGGAGCTTTTCACGCGCAGTCAGATGCTGCTCGCCAAAGCCCGTAACCTGGATATTGTCACCCAGAGCGAGACGGTGGACAGCTATCGCGGCTTGCACGACGACCTGGACCGCGTGGCCCATGCCTACTACGCCGCCGAACTTCTCGACGCGCTTACCCCCGACGAGCTTGAGAACTACGCCGTCTACAAGCTGATGCAGGAAGGCTTTAGCTTGCTCGCCGGCGACTCCGACCCCGATCGGGTGCTGCGTTGGCTCGAACTGCAACTACTTGGCTATCTAGGGTATGCCCCTGAGTTGAGCCTGTGCGTAGAGTGCCGAAACGACCTTAGTCCCACCACAAACGGCTTCAGCCCGGCGTTGGGGGGCGTGGTGTGTGCCTCTTGCCGCAGAATAGGCGTGGGCCGCGACCTCTCGGTGAATGCCCTCAAGGTGATGCGGCTCATGCAGCGCAACCCCTACAGCGCCGTCAGCCGCCTGCGCGCCGATACTGAGTTGCAAGACGAACTGCAAGCCGTCATGCAAAGCTATCTGACCTATATCCTGGAGCGCGAGCTAAGGTCCACCCAGTTTGTAAAAGCGGCGAGGAGCTAGGGCGAGGTGCGAGGTCTGCCAAGTGACCCTGGGGCCGCAGCCTAGCGTGTCATCGGTAAGGGGTCAGACTTGGGGTGCAAGGGGCGCAGCCCCCTGACGGGGTATGAGCGAAGCGGGGGGTGGGGTGTCCCCTGTTATTCCCTATCTAAAAGCCCCATCCCCCGTGCGGGAGGGAGGCATGGGGTGGGTCTCTACATGCCGAGGTCTAATTTTGCCCCCCG
>JBBSIX010000158.1:0-7720 GCA_038231875.1 Chloroflexia bacterium
AAACTGTGGTTTCGATCCGGCGTGGCCTGGCCGACGTAGCCGCCGGACGCACCCGGCCGGCCGGCCAGGCAATTCAAGGGCTGGCCGCCGAGCTAGGGCTTGAGGAGGGGGATGTGTCGCTACTGACCGGAGCCGCCGAGTCGCTAGCGGGGTTGTTGGAGGTAGAGCGCCCATGACGGCAGAGGCCGAACGGGGCGTACAAGTAAGCACAGCCGGCCGCAGGCGCGGCCCCATGCTGCGGGAAACGGCTCTGTTGACCGTTTTGCCTGTGCTTATCTCCTGCGTGATGCTGTGGCCCGCCCTGCTGGGTATGGGTGTGCTCGCGCCGACGGACATAGTTGTGGACGAGCCGTTCATCGGCGACATACAACCCGGGGTTGCCCCACCGATCCCCGTCAACCCTATGATGGGCGACGTGGTGGACCAGGTGCTTCCCTGGCGCTTATACGCCCGCAGCGAACTGAGAGCCGGGCGTATCCCGCTTTGGAACCCATACAACGTGCTTGGCACTCCTCTCCTGGCGAATTACCAGTCGGCGGTCTTTTCCCCGTTCAACGTACTCTGGCTCCTCCTGCCGGCCATCTGGGGGTTAGGGGCAGTTGCCGCCTTGAAGTGGGCGGCGCTTGGCTTTGGCATGGCCTTGCTGCTGCGGCGTCTAGGGCTGGGCCTCCTTCCATCGGCGTTCGGAGGCGCGGCGGTGCAACTGATGGCCCCCATGGCGGCCTGGCTCCAGTGGCCCCTTGGCGAGTCGCTGGTCTGGCCGCCCTGGATGCTGTTGGCGACGTTGGGCTGGGTGGACACGCGTCGCCCCCTCTGGTTGGCAGTCCTCTCTGCCTTTACCGCCGCCGAGATGCTGGCGGGGCACGTCGAGACGGCCTTCTACTCGTTCGCCCTGGTGGGAGCTTTTGCCGCTGCCGCCGTCCTTTCGATCCCTGTGCCCTTCAAGGCCAAAATCGGTATGTTGGGCGCGACGGCGGGGGCCGGGGCATTAGGTGTGGCTATATCAGCCGCCCAACTCCTGCCGTTCCTCGGTATACTGCCGAGTAGCTGGCAATGGGTGTTGCGCCAACAAGAGTCGGTAAACCTGATACCGATGGACCCGAAGGCCGCCCTTACCTTGCTCACGCCCAACGGCTTCGGTTGGCCCGATGCCTACTACGGCCCGTTCAACTGGCTCGAAGCCGGCGGCTATGTAGGTTCGCTGACCCTGTTGTTGGCGGCGTGGGGCTTGGCAGCCTGGTTTACAGGCAGGCGAACCGGCCCTGCAACTACACTGAGGCGGCGCATGGGGCCAGCGCTCTCGCCCAGGGAACCTCTTTTCTGGGCGTTGCTGGTCGCCACGGCCCTCAGTATGACCTATGGTATCCCACCGCTGAGTCTCATTAGGGCGCTGCCGGGTTTTAGCAGCAGCTTCAACTTTCGCCTCATCAGCCTGGCCGATATGGGGTTGGCAGTGTTGGGTGCGATGGGCCTGCATCACCTCTTGACGTTCCGAGGGCGGTTTCTGCCCCGCCCCTGGGTCGGCGTGGCCGCTGCACTGGGGGCGGTGGGCCTCTATTTCCTCGTAGGCGGGCTGGGTGTGTGGACGGTAAGCAGCCAGGATGTAGCCGCCTACACTCGTAGTTGGAAGATGTGGGCGGGGGCACTGTTCTGCGTAGGGGCGGCGATTATACTGCTGAATCGCACCGGCCTGCTGAAGCCCAGGGTGTTTGCTGCCCTGGCGATAGGCTTGCTCTTGCTGGACATGGGGAGGGTAGACTGGAACCTCAATCCTACCTCTGCTTTCAACACTTTCTATCCAAGCAACGCGCTCACCGATTTCCTGGCGTCGCGTGGCATCACCGAGCGGGCGGCGATAGAGGGATCATACGCCGAGACCAACCGGCTCATGGCCTACAGGCTTCCCGACTACCGCTACTACGATCCTACTATTGACAACCGCTACCGCGTTTACACTCGCATTATGAGCCCTGTGACTTTCAACACGCCCGACGTAGCCTATCGCATCCATCTGCTGCTCGACAAGCCGAAGGCTCCCTTCCTGTCGCTGGTGGGCATCAAGTGGCTGGTGACAACGGCCAATCTCGACCCGAACCAGTGGCAGCCCGTCCCGGAGCGCGGCCCTATTTACAGAGCCTGGCTCCAACACAACAACTTTGTCGTTTGGGAGAACCGCTACGCCAAGCCTTATGCGTACCTGGCTTCCCGCCTCAAGACCGTGCCCGGCGAAGCGGAAGCCCGCGAGAGCGTGAAAGAGTTCACCCTCGAAACAATCAACGAGGCAATAGTGGAGGACCCCACCGCCGGCCTTCCCCAGGAGGTCGCCTCGGCTTCCAACGATCAGCCGCTCACCAAAGAGGAAACACAGAGCATTCAGATCAAGGCGAACATACCCGGCACGATAGAGGTCAAACTGACCGCCGAGAAGACGCGCTTTCTGGTGGTCAATGAAGGCTGGTCGGACGGCTGGCGTGCCTCGGTAGACGGCAAGTCAACGCCTCTGTACCGGACCAACTATATCGCGCAGGGCCTGGTTGTGCCTCCAGGCAGGCACACTGTGGCGCTCACCTACGACCCACCCCTGTTCAAGTTGGGCCTAGCGGTGAGCGGTGCGGCCTTGCTCGTCTGGACCGCCCTGCTGATTTTCGCGCTGCGCCACAGTAGGCGAAGGGCGCGGGGCACGGGTTGAAAGGTCGGGCGTCGGCTTTCCTCCGGCTACTCCACCCGGTGCCGTCTCTCATGACGGTGATGGTAGCCGGGGCGTTCACGGTGCTGGCGGCTCGCGGCCTGCCGCCCATCGGGAGATTTCTCCAACTGCTGGCTGTCGAGGCGGCGATGCAGTTCTCCATATCAGCCTACAACGACTACTTTGACCGCTATGTAGACGCGGGCCGACCCGGCAAGCCGGTGGCTTCCGGGGCGATCAGCCCGCGCACTGCATGGCTGCTGGGTTTGCTGTTCGGCGCCGCCGCCATCCTGCTCGCCCTGCCTCTCGGCTTTTGGCTCGTGCTGTTTACGGCAGTAGGACTGGGAGGCGGCCTGCTGTACGACGCGGGCTTGAAGTACACAGCCTTTTCGTGGCTGCCCTTTGCCGTCGCCTTCCCGACGCTGCCCTTGTGGGCCTGGGCAGGGGCCATGCCGGGTGGGGACTTCCCTCCACAACTGCTGTGGGTCGTGCCGGTGGGCGGGGTGCTTGTGCTGGGCGTACATCTGGCCGATACGCTGCCCGACTTGGCCGCAGACCAGGAAGCGGGGGTGCGCGGCCTGGCCCACAGGTTGGGGCTGGGGCGGTCGCTTGCGCTGTGTTGGGGGGCGTTCGCCGCCGGTACGTTGTTGACGCTGGTGCTGCTGCCCTTCGTAGGCTACAGGCTGGAATGGTACTTGCCCGGCTTGATCGGGGGCGTGCTGCTCTTCATGTCGGGCGTACTTGTCTACAGGCATAACGCCCGGCGCATGAGGCTGATGTCGCTACTGCTGGAACTGGGGGCGATGCTGTTGGCGGTAGGGTTTGTGGCGGGGATCACCCTTTAATCTCCGCAGCGCCTCCCGTGCGTTAAAGAAGTAGGTTCTTACTTTACGATCTTCCCACGAGAATAGAGGCTCCGATATGAAAAACACACAAGTTAACCTCAAAGAGGCGGCCCTGACGGGCGGGGTGGCGGGCACGGCGTTCCTGGCTACCGCCTTCCTGGACAGCAAACTGAGCAGCCACCCGTTCAACGACCTGAAGCTGGTAGGACAGATGTTCACCACCCGCTCACCCATCTGGCAGATACAAGGGCTGGTGGGGCACTACAGTTTCTCTGTGGTCATGGCCGCCATTTATGCGCGTTATGCCCACCGTTTGCTGCCCGGCCCCGGCTGGTTGAGGGGCTTGCTCTTTTTACAGATCGAGAACAATACCCTCTATCTGCTCGCGCCGCTTCTAGACAGGTTCAATGCCGGCACAAACGATGGGCAGATACCGCCCTTGATGAGCCTCAAGAGCTACTGGGGACAGGCTCTGCGCCACATCGCCTTCGGGGTGGTACTTGGAGCGGTACACGAGCGGCTGCGCGGCTAAGAGCAAGAGAGGAGAGATCGAGCGGAACAACTTTCTCTGTTCGGAGTATAATAGTGCATGGACAGATTCCGAACTCTGCATTTTCATGCAAAAGGGGTAGAAAGTATGCTTGACAATATACTAAATCGGGTGAGGCCGGAGCGTAAGTACGACCGCGAGGAGATCGCGCACCGCTTGCCGCCGGGACAGTCGCTTACCGAGAAGTGGCCGGTGCTCCACTATGGGGGTGTGCCCCATCCCAACCTGGACCGTTGGACCTTCCGCGTGTTCGGGCTGGTGGAGAAGCCGGTTGTGTGGACCTACGAGGACTTCATGGCGCTGCCGCACGGCAACACCGAGAGCGTGGACATCCACTGTGTGACGCGCTGGAGCAAGTTCGATAACGTCTTTGAGGGCATTCCTTTCAAAGAGGTGTACGAGAGAGTGCAGCCCAAACCGGAGGCCAGGTACGTGATGGTGCATGCCGAGCAGGGCTTCACCACCAACGTGCCGTTGGCCGACCTGTTGCAGCCCAACGTGATTTTCGCCTACAAGAACAACGGCGAGAATATCAGCGACGAGCACGGCTGGCCCTTGCGCCTGGTAGTGCCGCACCTCTACTTCTGGAAAAGCGCCAAGTGGGTGCGCGGCCTGGAGTTCATGGGCGAGGACGCGCCCGGCTTCTGGGAAGACGCCGGCTACCACATGCGGGGCGACCCCTGGCAGGAAGAACGATACGGCGGCTGGTAGTTCCAAATCAGAGTGTTGGCCGGCAAGCTCAATAAAGTGCGTACTCGTTTCCTACTCCTGCTGATAGGCTTCTTCCTGTTCGTTGCGCTCAGCCTGGCGGCTACGGGTACGCTCGTGTCGCCGGGGCTGAGGCAGAGTGGAGGCGCACCCGACACGGATAGGGCGCAACTGCTGGGAGAGACTGCCCTGCCTGTTGTTGTACAAATCTCTCCCACTGCGCCGGCGACGGCGAGTAGAGTGGAGGCCACCCCTGCTGTAGCGCTTCCTCTGCCGGCTGCCACTGTTGAACAGCCCACCGAAACCGCCGTGCCGCTTCCGCAGGCCACCGTTACAGCCCGTTCTCCCAGCCCAACCCTCGGCTTGCCGACGTTGCCGCCTTCCCCGCTTCCCACGGCCACCGGCCTTCCCGTGCCGGCCGCGCCTGTTCCGGCGAGGAGTAAGACGACGCCCCCAACGGCCCGCGCAGCGTCCGAGCGGTTGGGAGGTCCGGTGGCTGCGCCGAACAAGCACGGAGGCCCGCGTTGGGTGACTTTGCAGGCCGGGCATTGGCACGCCAACGACCTGCCCGATGAGCTTCAGCATCTCTCAGGTCACACCGGAGCTTCGGCGGCGGGGGCGAACGAGGTAGACATCAATGTGGCGGTGGCCCAACTAACGGCAAAGAGGCTTCAGGAGCGCGGCTACAACGTCGAGGTGCTGGATGCCAACGTGCCGGTCAGCTACACCACCGACCTGTTTCTGGCGCTGCACGCCGACGGCAACGCGAGCGCCCGGTGGCGGGGGTTCAAGGCAGTAGCTCCCTGGGTGTCGGTTCCTGCCTCCGATAGCTTCGCGGGCATCTTGTACGAGGAGTACGGCAAAGCTACCGGCCTGCCGAGCGACGCCCTTACCAGCGAGGCTATGGCCGACTACTATGCCTTCAATCCGGTCAGGTACAGACACGCCATCACACCCGGTGTGCCGGCAGCCTTGCTTGAGATGGGCTTTGTGACCAACCCCGAAGACCGCAAGGCGCTCACCACTCGCCAGGACGACCTGGCCTGGGGGATCGCCAACGCCGTGGACCGCTACTTCCGCTCAGGCGCGGCGGGCAACACACCGACCCCTTATCCGTCTTTCACCCCCACCGCGACCCCCACCAGCACGCCTACTTCTATCGCCACCAGCACTCCGACCGCCACCACCACCCCGACCGAAACGGCCACACCTGTACCCACCGAGCAGGCGGTGGAGGCCACCCAAACAGCGGCGCAGGCTACTCCCCTAAAGCCAATGCCCACCCTGCCGCGCCCAACCTCTCTCCCCTCGCCGACGGCCACGACGCAGACAGGTATCATCACCAGCGACGGACGTTGGCTGCCGCCTCTCTCCCAGAACGGACATAACTTGCCGCTTCCGGGCAGCAAAGCCTCACCCGTCCTCCTCACCACCTCAACGCAGGACCGCCCCCTCGCCCCGGATGGCCGCGAAACCGAGCAGGTTTGGCAGCAGTTCTACGTGCCGGAACTTGGGCGCAGCGTTTGGAAGAAAGGTGAGTTGACATACGTCAGGCGGTAAGGGAAGCAACGCAAAGATTCATGTATTCCCGACAAGATGTAATCCACCGCCATGCGCAGAGAGCGCAAAGGACGCACGGAGGTTTTTCATTGTTGTCTTGGCTCGTAAAGAGTGGTCGCCAGAGTGTATGCTCGTGATGGAAGACTCCTCTGAAAATAGAGATTATGCAGGGTAGGGGCACGGCGCGCCGTGCCCCTACGGACGTGCAGCTTCACCGTGTGATATAATGCCCCATGCGCGTGGCGTTGAACGGCTTTTTTTGGGACCAGCCGCGTACCGGCTCAGGACAGTATCTGAGGCATCTCTGGGCGGCTCTTGCCCGGCTGGTGCCGGAAGGTCCGGCGAACGGGGAGCCTGTATTCTCGATGCTGCTCCCGCCCGGTTCGTCTATCGAGGAGCCTGTGCCTACCCCCTCTGGGTTCCAGGTCAGGCAGACGACACCCTTGCCCATGCCTGGGCTACAGGGCAAAAGCGCCAACCTCGACAAGCTGCTTTGGGAGCAGTATGGTGTGGGGCGGGAGGCTGAACACATAGGGGGGTTGTTGCACACGCCCTACCTGTCGGCCCCACTACGCAAAACAGCGCCCACCGTGGTCACTGCACACGACATGATACCCTGGGTAGTGCCCGGCTACAGAGGCTCCCTTTTTGTACACCTATATCTACGCCTGTCGGTGGCGGGCGTGCGGCGTGCCGACCTGATAATAGCCGACTCGGAGGCATCCCGACGCGATGTTATCCATGTGCTAAAAGTGCCGCCGCACCAGGTACGCACCGTCCTTCTGGGCGTGGACCGACACCCTGAGTACACACAGGAGGAGTTGGAGGAGGTGCGGCTGCGCTTCGGCCTGCCCCCTGCCTTCGCCTTCTATCTGGGCGGCTTCGACCGCCGGAAGAACGTGCCCCTGCTGCTGCGCGCCTGGCGCGAGGTTGTGGATATGCGGGACAACGACTATGAGGGCGAACCGCCCACCCTGGCGATAGGCGGTGCGGCGCCGGAGCCGGGCGGGGTGTTTCCCGACGTGCGGGGCGAAGCGCACAAGTTGGGCTTCCAGGGAGAAGGCTTGCCTGTGCGCTTCCTGGGCCGTGTTACCGAGCAGGACAAACCCCGCCTCATGGCCGCCGCTCGCCTCTTTGTCTATCCCTCGGCTTATGAGGGCTTCGGCCTCGACCCGCTGGAAGCGATGTCCGTAGGCTGCCCGGTCGTCTCATCGTCGGGCGGCTCGCTCAAAGAAGTGGTGGGGCAGGCAGGCATACTTGTGCCGCCCAATGACGAAGCAGCCCTGGCGTCGGCTGTGATCGCCGTCTGGCGGGACGAGGCCCTGCGGCAAACGCTGGGCGAAGCTGGCAGGGCGCGCAGTCGGCAGTTCA
>JBBSIX010000159.1:0-7650 GCA_038231875.1 Chloroflexia bacterium
CCCTAATCGAGCGCTGGGACGGCCAAGCGTGGAGCGTGGTGCCGGCCCCCCACACAACTACCTACGGCGAGCTAAACAGTGTGCAGGCATCCGGCCCCAACAACGTGTGGGCGGCGGGGCAGGAATACGCCAACAGTTCCACGTACCCCCTGCTTGAGCGCTGGAACGGCACCGAGTGGAGCATGCTGCCCGTTGCCAAGCCCTACGCGAACGTTTCGCGTTATGAGCTTCAGAGTGTGGCAGCGCTGTCGCCCTACGATGTGTGGGTGGTAGGCTACAACCTCGACGGCCCGCTTGGCTACTACGTTCAGCACTGGAACGGTAGGCAGTGGCGCACAGAGAGCGAGGCTAGCGGCGAAAACCGGCAACTCCCCGCTATCGCCGCGTATCGCAATAAAGTTTGGGTGGTAGGAGGCACTACAGAAGGAGGCGGGCCGCAAAGAACGCTGGTAGAGCGATACACCTCCTACTGCACCTCCCCGGATAAGCCATAGCGCGTCGTGTGCTGTAGAGGGCGAGAGAAAAGAGGCTCGCATAATGCGGGCCTCCTGCATGAAACTACGGTTCCTGGTCGGGCCAGAGCACGTCGAAGCTAACTTCGTAGCGTCCGCCGTTATCCTGCCCCAGGGCGCGGTACGACTCCTCGCCCAGGTCTATCACAATTCCCTTGTTGCGGACGTAGGGGATGTCTTTCCAGTCTATCACATCTATAAACTGCACAAAGATAGAGCGGTTGCCGCGCGTCACCCTGGCCCACCTACCGTACAGGCCCAGGTCGGCGGGGGCGGCGGCATACAAGCCCCGGCCCACGTAATCATCAGGCAGGTTGCCCCAACCCTTGTTGAGGCTGATAACACGGTCCCAGTTGGCGTGGAACCAGGTAGCCTCGCCCCAGAAGCTCATGTTTGCTGCGGGCCTGGGCTGCGGAGCCGCGCGCATGTCGAAGCCGGCCGCCAGGTCCCTGGCCAGCAATTCGGCTCCAAGCCGCCCAAGCTGTACCCTGCCCTGCCCCGCCGTCTCGAAGCGAGCACGCTCGAAATACTGCACCGTCAGGCCATTCTCCTGTATCTCCTCCGAGAGCGGATAGCCGAATATATCGGTACCGCCGCCGGCGCTCCAAAACTGTCGGAACGCCCCGCGCAGGTTGTGCTGGGTCTGCTCAAAATAGAGGGCATCGTTCGCCAGGGGCGCTGCGGGTAGGAACACACGCTTGTCGGTCAGGATAGTGCCCACATTGGTCAACTCAACCTTCCAGGGGCGGCGGCTGGTTTCGCTAAACTCGAAGCGGGCGCGCTCGAAGTACTGCACCGTCTTGCCGCCGTACTGCGTCTCCTCCGAGATCGGGTAGCCGTACAACGGAACCCCGCCGTTCATCAGCCAGTAGTTGAGAAAGGCATCGCGCACATAGTGGGCCGTCTCGCGGAAGTAGACCGAGTTGGAGGTCTTGGTAGGCACGCGGGCAGCCTCGGCGACGCCGGCTGAGGAGAAGGACAGAGGCGCGGAGCCGGGGGTGGTGCGGGTAGCCAGGTACTGCTGAGGGGAAGGTTGCCCTGCGGTGAGGGGTGCAGCGGGGGCAAAAGAAAAAATCAGAGCGGCGGCTGCAAGAGCAGCAACGGATAAAGATTTACGAATAGCATACAAGGTCAAAAGGCAGTCTCCTCCGATAAAGGTTACGAGTCGCTTGGCTGCCTCCCCACGATACGTCAGGAAAGCGCCCCATGCAGAGGATTGTAGCCGAAGGGAAAGTGAGTTGTCAATGGGGTGACGCTTGTAGGCGGTCGGAAAGAGGGGCCTTGGGCTTCCTGTGAAGGATGAATGCGAATCCTGAATTGCGAAGCAAGAACCACCATGCGAAGCAGAAGTCCACTGCCATGTCGCACACAAGCACTCCTCACTCCTTTTTGGTACAATAGATCATGCAGAGAAGATCGCATCAACGATTAGCAAAATAGCAAGGAATGAGCAAGCGAAAGGAGCCACCAATTTGAAATCGAGAAGTTTTATCTCGCGCTGTCTGGCGATCATGGGGCTGATGTTATTGCCGTTGGCAGTGATGTCGCCGGCGTTAAGCATCCTGGGCGGTTCGCCCGCGCAAGCAGCCGCACCCATTACCGCGAGCCGGGCAAGCGCCCCCAATGAGGCGTTGCCCCCAGGAGCCACTATAGAGACTGTGCTGCCGGGCATGAGCCAGCCTATCGCGCTGGCTTTCGACCCGGCGGGCCGGCTGTTCTACACGGAAAGGTCCTCGGGCAACGTGCGCCTGTTTGCGAACGGCGTATTGCAGACTAGCCCTGTTATCCATTTCGACGTGCTCAGCACGGTGGAGCAAGGACTGTTGGGTATCACCATTGACCCCAACTTCAACACCAATCACTACATCTATGTTTATTACACCTGCAACTGCACCCCAAGAGAGAACCGGGTAGCGCGCTTCGAGGAGAACAACGGCGTCGGCTCCAATCCTACCACTATATTTACCTCGCCCAACGACACGCAGTGCGGCAACCACAACGGCGGCAATATCCACTTCGGGCCTGACGGCAAGCTGTTTATCAGCATAGGAGACGACGGCTGCACGCCGCAAAACTCTCAGGATGTGACCGTCAAGAACGGCAAGATACACCGCATCAATTCCGACGGCACTATCCCGGCCGACAATCCTGTCTTTACCCAGACCGGTGCGCTGCCTTCGCTGTACGCCCTGGGGTTGCGTAACCCCTTCGACTTTGGCTTCGACCCTCTCACCCCAGGCAGGATATTCGGCAGCGAGAACGGACCAAACTGCGATGACGAGATGAACCGCATCGAGGCCGGCTACAATTACGGCTGGCGGTCCGGCTACCCTTGCGATGACGGTAATCCCAGCCCGCAGTACAATACGATTGCGCCTCTGTGGTACCTGCCTTCGGGCGCGTGCTGCGTAGCGCCTACGGGCATCGAAGTGTACAGCGGCACGAGCGTGCCCCAGTGGACCAACGACGTATTTATGTGCTCGTACAATGACGGCGCGCTGAGGCACTTCCGCTTGAACACCAACCGCACCCTTGTGACATCTGTGGACACAGTGTCGGGGGTGACATGCAATATGGACGTGCAAACGGGGCCGGACGGTGCGCTGTACTACCTACAGGGCGGCGGCTACGCAAGCGGCACGCTCAAGCGTATAGTGGGCCAGGGTGCGCTAACCCCGACCCCTATGCCGACCAACACCGCCGTCAGTTCTCCCACCAGCACCGCCCTACCGCCCACCGCTACCCTGCCGGTCGCCACCAACACAGCCGTGCCAAGCTCCACAAGTACCACTACCCCAACATCCCTGCCCGCCACTTTCACCGCTACTTTGCCGCCTGTCGCCACCTCAACCGCCACACCTACCTCCATCTCAACCGCTACAGCCAATGCCACCGCGCCGGTGAACACTTCAACCGCCACAAGCACCGTCCTACTGCCCACCAACACACCGGGCGTGCCTACCCTGACGGCCACCCTTCCTGCCTCAACCACCAGCACCGCCACAGCTATGCCCACCGGCACGGCCACATCTACTCCTGTAGTTTGCACAGTACGGTTCGAGGACGTGCCCCCTTCCAACACATTCTACCCGTTCGTGCAGTGCCTGGCCTGCCGCAATATCATAGGCGGCTATCCGTGCGGTGGGGCGGGCGAGCCTTGCAACGCGAATAATGACCCCTACTTCCGCTACAACAACCCCATCAGCAGGGGCCAGATAGCCAAGATAGTGGCCCTGTCGGCCGGCATCAACGACCCTGCGGGCACTCGCCGCTACGAGGACGTGCCGACCGACTCGCCGTTCTACCTGTGGATACAGCAACTCTCCAATAGGGGCTATATGGGAGGCTACCCCTGCGGGCAACTCGCCGCAGAGCCTTGCGTTCTCCCCGACAACAGGCCGTACTTCCGCCCCAGCTCCAACGCCTCAAGGGGACAGCTGTCGAAGATAGTAGCCAACGCCGCTATGCTTGAGGGAACGTTCACCGGCCAGACCTATGCGGACGTGCCGGAGAACTCGCCGTTCTACATCTTCATCGAGCGACTGTCTGCCGTCCACTCGATAGGCGGCTATCCTTGTGGAGGGCCAGGCGAACCGTGCGACTCGCAGAACCGCCCTTACTTCCGACCCAACAACCCGGTGACGCGCGGCCAGGCGGCGAAGATCGTGTCCAATACCTTCTTCCCCAACTGCGAAAACCCCGCACCCAGCGCCACTGCCACAACCGCGCCGCCCTCGCCTACATCTACCTCAGTGATAGTACCGCCCAGCCCTACAACTACTCCGGGCATCGTGGACGTGGAGATACGCGATTTCGAGTTCAATCCGTCAGTCATCACAATCACTATGGGCACAAGCGTGCGCTGGACCAACTACGACCTTGACTACCATACCGTGACCAGCGACATCGGGCTGTTCGACAGCGGCAACATCCAGCAGGGTGAAACCTATGTGCGTCAGTTCAACGAAGCCGGCAGCTATGACTACCACTGCACCCCGCACCCCTACATGGTAGGAACCGTCAACGTCACAGCACCTTAGACTGCACTGCAAAGCAGGTCGTAAAGCCGAGTGGCACATGGTTGTAGCGCAAATGCTGCACCCTTGTGCCTCTCGGCTTTCCTGCTTGTGAGTGCCTATAGGCAAAGGTCTCTTGTAGGGGCACGGCGCGCCGTGCCCCTACGGACGCGCACATTTTCATCGTCGGTGGTGGCATGAGGGTCATGATTACTCTGACCCCTTACCGACATAGCATGTCTGGCTTATCTGCATCCATTATGATAAGATGAAGTAGAGCGAAAAATAGATACGGTATAGATAACAGAGAGGGTGGCGCCATGCCTACGGAAGACAAAGATACTAAAGAGGTTGCACAGGGCAACGGGCACATCGCTGCGGCCCTGGAGGATATCATCGCCTTGCAGCCGGTGGCGCCCAAGCCGGAACTTTACATCAATCCCCTGATCAGCCTGCTTGAGTTCCATGCGCGTGTGCTGGAAGAAGCCACCGACCGGCACAATCCACTGCTGGAGCGGGCGAGGTTCCTCTCAATCTTCAATTCCAACCTCGACGAGTTCTTTATGATCCGAATGGCGGGTCTGCGCGAGCACGTGGTAGCCGGGATAGGCGAGCCTGGCCCCGACGGAATGTCTCCGGTGGAAGTGATGTCGGTCCTCAGAGCGCGCACCCTGCCCCTGCTCGAAGCGCAGTCCAACCTGTACAATGATGTGCTGCGCCCCGCCCTGGCAAAGCAGGGTATCACAGTTGCAGACTACGACGAGCTTTCCTCCGACCAGCAAAAGGCGGCACAAGAGTACTTCGACAGGATGGTCTTTCCGGTGTGTACGCCGCTCGCGGTAGACCCCGGCCACCCGTTCCCGCATATCTCCAACCTGAGCCTCAACCTGGCCGTCGAGTTGCAGGAACCAAACGGCCAGAGGCGCTTTGCCCGCGTGAAAGTGCCCAACGTATTGCCGCGCCTGGTGCCTTTGCCCGCAAACGGCAGCGGGACGCGTATGCGGCGCGGTCATGAGCGTAGCGTGGGCACGTTTATCTGGCTGGAGCAGTTGCTGGCTGCCAACCTCGGCGCACTCTTTCCCCAGATGACCCTGCTTGAGGTTCACCCCTTCAGGGTGATACGCGACGCCGACATGGAGATACAGGAGCATGAGGCGGACGACCTGCTGGAGACGGTGGAGCGCAGCCTGTCGCGGCAACGGTTCGGTTCGGCGGTGGCTATATTCGCCAACCCTGAAATGCCCCAGCATCTGCGCCAACTGCTCACCGACAACTTGGACCTCAACTTTGGCGATGTGTACGTTACCCACGGCCCGCTTGGCCTGAGCAGCCTGGCCGACCTGTATCGCCTGGATAGGCCCGATCTTAAGGATGCCCCCTTTACCCCGCACGTGCCCGCCGTTATACGCACCAGCCCCAACATTCTACAGGCGATACAACAGAGCGATATACTGCTGCACCACCCCTTCGACTCGTTCGGCCCGGTGATAGATTTTATACGCACCGCAGCCGCCGACCCCGATGTGCTTGCTATCAAGCAAACGCTGTACAGGGTGGGCAACCACTCGCCTATCGTAGAGGCGCTGCTTGAGGCAGCCGAGGCGGGCAAGCAGGTGGCAGTGCTGGTGGAGCTTAAGGCGCGGGGCGACGAGGAAAACAACATCGAATGGGCGCGAGCGCTTGAGCAGGTGGGCGTGCATGTCACCTATGGGCTGATCGGCCTCAAGACCCACTGCAAGGTGGCGTTGGTGGTGCGTAAGGAAGGCGACGGCATACGCCGCTACGTCCACACGGGCACAGGCAACTACAATCCCTCCACCGCACGGGGCTACACCGACATCGGCCTGCTTACATGCTCCCCCGAAATCGGAGCGGACGTATCGGAACTGTTCAACTATCTAACAGGCTACTCCAAACAAACCCAGTACCGCAAGCTGTTGGTAGCCCCAATTACCCAACGCGCCGGCTTGCTGGCCTTGATCGAGCGCGAGATAAAGCGGCAACGCGAGGGCGGCGATGGGCGCATCATCTTCAAAGCGAACCATCTTGTGGACCCGGCGATCATCGAGGCGCTGTACAGGGCGTCCGGGGCGGGGGTGCAGGTGGACCTGATCATCAGGGGCATGTGCGCTTTGCGGCCTGGAATAAAAGATGTGAGCGAGAAGATCAAAGTCACCCGCGTTGTGGGGCGCTTCTTGGAGCACAGCCGCGTGTTCTATTTCCGCAACGGCGGCAAAGAGGAGATGCTTATCGGCAGCGCCGACCTGATGCAACGCAACCTCGACCGCCGCGTAGAAGCGCTGTGCCCCATCGAGGACGAGGCGATCCGCACCCATCTGCTCAACGACGTGCTGGAAGCCTACTTGCGCGACAATGTGAAAGCCAGCGTGCTACAACCCGAAGGCAATTACGTGCGCCGCACGCCTTCCAAAGGCGAACCGCCGTTCAATGTGCAGGCCGATCTGATAAAGCAGGCCGGCAACGAAAGCGAGATAACGGTATCGCTGTCGGCCCTGCCCAAGCGATACCGCAAGCACCTGAGCAACTACGGGCGGTCTACGCTACGCAACAGCTAGCGGACCTCAACGGACGCCGGCGCTCCGGGCCTTTTCGCTGTAGGCTCCCCCGGCCTCAGTTCTTTCGAGCAAACGGTCCAGACCGGCACGAGTAGCCACCACCACCAACTTCTGCCCCGCAACCGGCACATCCTCACCGGAAGGCCGCCAGTGCTGATAGCCCTCGCTCGACACCAGCACCACGCGCCCCTCGAACCGCTCTTCCAGAGCAGCCAGGCTCTCGCCCTCGGCCCAGGAGCCGCTCTCCACCTCTGCCTGAGCCAACAACAACAGGCGCGGCCCGGCCTGCAAGGGGGCTATCACCCGCCGCCCCAGCGCCGCCGCTACAAAAGCCGGGGCTGCCAGGGCTGCCACGCTGCGCGAGATGTGTATATCAAAGGCGCGCTCTACCCTGTCGGCAAAATCGGGGTCGAACAAGCGCAAGACGATACGCAGGTCGGGGTTCAAGCTGCGGGCGTTGAGGGCCGCTTCCAGGTTAACTATATCGCTACTGGTCGCCATCACGAGGCAGCGCGCCCGCTCGATGCTCAGTGCATGCAGGGTTTC
>JBBSIX010000160.1:0-7614 GCA_038231875.1 Chloroflexia bacterium
CCCCTACTCTATTTTCAGAGAAGCCTGAAGTGGGCCTGAATTGCGTAGCAAGAACCCAAGAACTGAAGGATCAGTCTGTGGGGCATGGTACTGATAGGGAGAAGGCTCTCTACTCATATACGACGTAGCACACTTTGTCCAACTATCATACTGGCGAGCTGATTCCTCACTGCGTTCGGAATGACAAGCTGTAGTATGCTTCAGTTCCCCGGCAGATTAGCCTATCACACCTTTAAGCTGGGAAGCTGTGGGCAATCGCCCGCAAAGATCGCCCTTGACATCTCACAGGGGGATGTTGCCGTGCTTCTTGGGGGGGTTGGTATCGCGCTTGTTGCGGAGCATGCTCAGGGCGCTGATTAGCTTGGGGCGGGTCTGGCGCGGCTCGATTACATCGTCTATGAAGCCCCTGGCGGCGGCCACATAGGGGTTGGCGAACTTCTCTACGTAATCGGCCACCAGTTGTCGGCGGGTGGCTTCGGGGTCGTCGCTCGCCTCGATAGTGTCCTTGAAGATGATGTTCACCGCGCCGTCCACCCCCATCACCGCGATCTCGGCGGTGGGCCAGGCATAGTTGATGTCCCCGCGCACGTGCTTGGAGTTCATAACGTCATAAGCCCCGCCGTATGCCTTGCGCGTGATGACCGTGATCTTCGGCACGGTGGCCTCGCAATATGCGTACAGCAGCTTCGCCCCATGCCGGATAATGCCTCCATGCTCCTGGCGCACCCCCGGCAGAAAGCCCGGCACATCCACAAAGGTGATGAGGGGGATGTTGAAGCAGTCGCAGAAGCGCACAAAGCGGGCGGCCTTGTCGGACGCGTCGATGTCGAGCACCCCTGCCAGGAAAAGAGGCTGCTGGGCCACTATGCCCACCGGACGGCCCGCCATGCGCGCAAAGCCCACGATGATGTTGCGAGCGAAGTGCTCATGCACCTCCATGAACTCCCCGTCGTCCACCACCATACGAATCACGCCCTTCATGTCGTAGCCCTTCGTGGGCACGTCGGGCACAATTGTGTTCAAGCCGTCGTCCATCCGTCCGGGCGGGTCTTCGGTGGGCTTGTAAGGCGGGTCGTCCAGGTTGTTTGAGGGGAGGAAGCTCATCAGGCGGCGCACCTGCATAAGGCACTCCTCCTCGCTGTCCAGGGCGAAGTGGGCCACGCCCGAGGTGCTGTTGTGCACGGTCGCCCCGCCCAGCGTCTCGAAGTTCACATCCTCATGCGTCACGGTTTTTACCACGTTGGGGCCGGTGACGAACATGTAAGAGGTGTCTTTGACCATCAAGATAAAGTCGGTCATAGCCGGCGAGTAGACCGCCCCGCCCGCGCACGGCCCCATGACCGCCGAAATCTGGGGCACTACGCCCGAAGCCAGCACGTTCCGCAAAAACACATCGGCGTAGCCGCCCAAACTGAGCACACCCTCCTGTATGCGCGCCCCGCCGGAGTCGTTGAGGCCGATCACCGGCGCGCCGTTCTTCATCGCCATGTCCATGATCTTGACGATCTTCTGGGCGTGCGCCTCCGAAAGGGAGCCGCCAAACACCGTGAAGTCTTGCGAAAAAACGTAGACCAGCCGCCCGTCAATGCGCCCCCAGCCCGTGACCACACCGTCGCCGAGGACCCGCTGGTCGCCCATACCGAAGTCGCTGATGCGGTGGGTGACGAACATATCAAGCTCCTCGAAGGAGCCTTCGTCCAGCAGCAGGTCAATGCGCTCGCGGGCGGTGAGTTTGCCTTTGGCGTGCTGCTGTTCGATACGCCGCGCCCCGCCGCCCAACTGCGCTTGCTCTTTCAGGTCGCGTAGACTGGCGATGCGCTGCGCTGCCGTCGGTGGGAGCGGCGTTGCCCCGTCCGGCGTCCCTGTGGGTGTGGAACCGGCTTCGGTTGGGCCTACGTCTGAGGCGGTGGCTATGTCGCTGAACTCGGTTATGGGTGGGTCGGTCGGTTGGTGAGCGTCGTTGGTAGACGGCATGGCATGTGTTCTCCCGGCTCTGTAGAGGGTTAGTAGCGCCTATTATAACACGTTTCGCCTCTACAAATACCTCTGGAAGAACTTATTCACCCGTTGCTTGTACTCCTCTGGGGCGACCACCGGGGCATAGGCATGGCCGCATTCCGGCACAACCCACATCTCTTTGGGGCCGGAGGCGGCGTTGTAGAGGCGCTGCGCCGAGTTGGGGTCGGTGAGTGTGTCGCAGTCGCCATGTATTATCAGGAGCGGACGGTCTCCCAGGGCGGCAGCGGCTTCAGCCGGGCGTATCTCGTTCGACTTCATCCCCAGCATCGTCTCGGCGTACCTGACGATGAGAGGGGCCAGGAAGAGCGCGCGTGAGCCGACAAAGGCGCGCACTCCGGGCTGCACCATCCCTTGCAGGTCGGCGTAAGACGAGTCGGACACAATCGCCTTGATGCCTGGATCTTCGGCGGCGGCAAGGAGGGCAGTGGCCGCGCCCATCGAGATGCCGAGTGCGCCGATCCGTTCGGCGTCCACGTCGGGCCGGGTACGCAAGTACTGAGCGGCGTCCAGCATGTTCCAACGCTCTTTGTAGCCGAACGTTACCGGTTCACCCCTTCGCAGGCCGCTGCCCACCATGTCGAACATGAAAGTGGCGAACCCACCCTCGTGGATAGTTTTGGCGTAGCCTGCCATCTGCTCTTTGAAGCCTCCGTAGCCGTACACCAGCATCACAGTAGGCCAGGGCTTCTCAACCCAGGGGGGCGCGGGCACGAACCAGCCGCCGAGAGGCTTGCCGTCGCGCCCCTCGAACACGACCCCTTCCGGCTGCACACCCGGCAACTCCCATTCGAGCGTGCCGTCGGAGGCCGCCAGGTATTCATCGGCCCACACTGGATAGAGGATGCGGCGGGCGGCGAGCAGAGGTAGGCCGCCAAACACCAGGCCCGCCAACCCCAACCCGGCCAGCGCCCCACCCCGCGCCAGTTTGCCGGCCAGGTTGTTTTTGACGCTTGCGCTTCTATTTGCCCCTTGAGATAGATTCACTTGCTTGGCGGTTGTTACCATCTTGGCTCTCCGTTTTCGCTATGAAAGTGGCATCGCCTCACCTACTTCTATTATACGCCACCTACACCTACATCGTGCATCTTGAGCGTGCAAGTCTGAACAGTTACCCTGTGCCGTCCTGGTGATTACCCACATCTGAAGCTACGCTGGGCTACCGTGTCGGGCAGCATTTCTATACTACCCCCTGCCATTCCGAACGTAGTGAGGAATCAGTGCGCCTGTATGACAGTCGGTCTATACATGAATCGGTGCGGAATAACACAGAGTAGGGGCACGGCACGCCGTGCCCCTACGGACGCGCACATTTTCCTTGTCGGTTGTGGCATGAGGTCCATGATTGCTCAGAATGACAAAAGGTAGTGGGTGAGCGTAACCAGTTGGGGTTGCGCTCATTGTTCTGCATAAAGATGCGGGCGATCGCCCAACCTCTCGCATTGACACTCGGCCTCGAATCAACTACCATTAAAGTGGTTTGTTATGCTTGCGTTTGCCTCTAGTGTTGAGTGTAGTGCGGCAAAAACAGCAGACATATGAAAACTGTGCTAATATAAGAACCGTTACACCAGAAAGGAACAGAGATGCCTGTTACTAAAGAAGAAGTGCTGCGAGCGCTGAGCGTGGTCAAGGACCCCGACCTGGGCCGCGACCTTGTGACGCTCGGCATGATAGAGAACGTTCAGATTGATCCGCAAAACAATGTCAACTTCACCATCGTGCTGACCACCCCGGCCTGCCCTGTTAAAGAGCAGCTAAAGCAGCAGTCCGAAAGCGTGGTTAGTGCCATACCGGGCGTGCGGGCGGTGAGCGCCGAGGTAACATCTCGCGTGATGAAGGGTACTATGGCCCAGCGCGAGGGCATACCGGGCGTGCGAAACACTATCGCTGTCGGCTCCGGCAAAGGCGGCGTGGGCAAAAGCACGGTGGCGGTCAACCTGGCGCTCGCCCTGGCCGCTGAGGGCGCGAAGATAGGGCTGCTGGACGCTGATGTATACGGCCCCAACGTGCCTTTGATGATGGGTTCCACCGCCAAGCCCCGGCAGGTAGGCGAGAAGATCGAGCCGGTGCAGGCTTACGGCATCAAGCTCATCTCGATGGGCTTCTTTGTAGACGCCGACAGCCCGGTTATCTGGCGCGGCCCGATGCTCACCAAGTTGCTTACTCAGTTCATGTACGACGTTGATTGGGGCGATCTTGACTATCTTGTGATGGACATGCCCCCAGGCACGGGCGACATCCAGCTCACTACCGCCCAGTCGGTCCCACTGACGGGCGCGGTGATGGTATCCACCCCGCAGGATGTGGCCCTGCTCGACGCGGGCAAAGCGCTGATGATGTTCAAGAAGCTGAACGTGCCGGTGCTGGGCATTGTGGAGAATATGAGCACCTTCGTCTGTCCCCACTGCGGCGATCCCACCGACCTGTTCGGGCATGGTGGAGCGCAGGCGGCAGCCACTCGCTACAACGTGCCGTTCCTGGGGGAGATCCCGCTACACCTGCGTATCCGCGAAGGCGGCGACGCGGGCCGCCCGGTAGTGGTGGACGCCCCCGACTCGCCCCAGGCCGAAGCCTTCTTTCATGTAGCTCGCAACCTGGCCGCCCAGGTGAGCGTGGTTGCCTTCAAACAGCAAGAGGCCAAGCGAGGCGCGCCGGTGGCGTTCTTCAGCAAGCGATAACAGCGCACAAAATAGAGAGGTACAATGCAGGAGTTCGAGGCTAGCCTTGCTCCCCGCGAGGGGGATATGCTTTCCTTGCCGTTCGACCAGTATGGCCGGATGCGGATCGTCCAAAACGTGCTCAATTCCCTCTACACTGCCATAGAGAGAGACAGCGTTTCCGCGCAGTCAGGCTCAGGCCAACCTGCGGCCATTAGCGTCCTGGATGTGGGAGGCTACCCCGGGGTACTGCGCCACTTTCTGTCGTCCGACTACTACGATGTGTCGGTGCTCGATGTAGCGCCGGACGACGGGAGTATACCCAACTACACGCAGGGTTCGGGCCTCGAACTCCCCTTTGCAAACGCCGGCTACGACGTAGTTACGGCCCTCGACACACTGGAGCACATCCCCCAACCCGACCGAGAGCGCTTCCTTGATGAGATGATGCGGACTGCCCGCCACGCGGCGGTGCTGATTAACCCGGTGCAGTCGGTAGAGGCTGATGTTGCCGAGGAAACGCTCGACGAGTACATACAATGGATACTCGATGCGCGGCAAGAGCAGCTAAAGGAGCACCGCGAGTACGGCCTGCCCGACCTTGAGGCTACCGTCGAGGCGTTCAGACGCCGAGGCTGGCGCACTCTCCATTTCCCGGCGGCCAACGTCTACAACTGGCTGCTGATGATGCTTGCCAAGCACTACTTGCTCTCCCTGCGCGACGAGCGAGCCGCCGGCTTCGAGCGCACGTTGGACCGCTTTTACAATCTTACTTTCTCGGAGGCCGACAGGAGCCAACCTGCCTACCGAGGTGTGCTGGTGGCGGTGCGCCCCGGCCTGGAAGAAGCCCTCCACCTGATACAGGGCGACTATCCGCCCATGCCCGCCTCCGATAACGCCAACACGGTGCGCCTGCAACTTGCCCAGACCCTCATGTCGCTGTTCAATCTGGAAACGGCCAATCATGAGGACCGTCTACTCCGCGAGCAGATAGAGCACAAGGATAAGCATGCCGCCTCGCTTGAGCAGCGTCTCGCCGTCATTGACGTGCAGCTTGACCGTGCCAGGCATGACCTCCGGCAAGTGCCCGAATTGCAAAAAGCGGTGGCGGACCTGCAACAGGTTATTTTGGAGCAGCAAGGTTCTCTTGAAGCCGGTAGCCGGCGCATAGACGACCTTGAGCAGGCCCTTGATGATAAAGACCGGCACATAGGCAATCTACAGCAGGCCCTTGATGATAAAGACCGGCACATCTCCAACCTGCAAGGAGATTTAGCGAACAAAGACCAGCATGTAAGCAATCTTACGTCGCGCCTGGAGCAGGAAGTAAAGGCCAAGAACGAGCACATCGTCTACCTTGAGAACCTCCTTCAGGGGATCGAATCGGGCCGGGTGCTGCGTATGACCCGCAAAGTAGCTCGCCTGCTGGGGCGCGGCTAGAGTTCCGATAAGGTGAATCACCCCCCCGATTACATGCCGCCGGACTCTCCGCAACTCGGCTCGGCAATTGAACTTCCACCTGTTGATCCACAAGCCGAGCCGGAAGCTGTGTCGGACGCGGCGCAGGAGGCCCCCCCAGCCGGCATGCAAGGGCAACTGCCTACCGTGTCGGTGGTCGTGCTCAACTATAACGGCCTGCGCCACCTCGATACCTGCTTTACCGCCCTGCACGCCCTCGACTACCCCTTCGACCGCCTCGAACTGATGCTGGTGGACAATGGCTCGACCGACGCTTCCCTCAGCTTTATGCGAGAGTGCTTCCCCGGCGTGCGTATCATAGAGACCGGGGCCAACCTGGGCTTCGCCGCCGGCAATAACTACGGGGCCGAGCGCGCTACCGGCGAGTACATTGCTTTCCTCAACAACGACACGCGGGTTATGCATGACTGGTTAGGAGAGCTTGTAAAGGGGATGGAGGCGGGGCGGGAGCGCGGGGTGGTATGCACGTCGTCGCTTATGCTGGATTGGGCGGGTGAGCGGATAGACTTCCAGGCGGGCGCGCTCAATTTCCATGGCTTCGGCTTCCAACCCTCCTACGGCCTGCCCGTCGAGGGGCTGGACCTGCGCGCACGCGACCTGCTTTTTGCCTGCGGCGGCTCAATGCTTATCCGCCGCGATGTTTTCCTGTTCGCGGGCGGCTTCGACCCCGACTACTTCGCCTTCTTCGAGGACGTGGACCTGGGTTGGCGGCTGTGGCTGCTTGGGTATCGCATCACCCTTGTGCCTACCGCCGTTACCTACCACCGTCATCACGGCACAGCCGAGGATATCCCGCACCACCGCGTGCAGGTGCTGTACGAGCGCAACGCCCTGTACACAATCTACAAGAACTACGAAGCGGCCAACCTGGAGAAGATACTGCCCGCCGCGCTCCTGCTCCTGGGACAGAGGGTCGTGCGCTTTATGGAGTTGGGAGGCGTGCAGCTCGCCGACTACGAGTTCACTGGCCCTCCCACCGGCGAGCAGCCGGAGAACGTGCATCGCAACGCCGTCGCCACTCTGCTGGCAGCCGACGAGTTTCGGGCCAACCTCGACAAGCTCGGCCCGAAGCGCGAGTGGATACAGGCCCACCGCCGGCGCACCGACCGCGAACTGTTCGAGATGTTCTGCCAGCCTGGGCGCATACACCTGCTGAACCACCCAGCCGACGCGCCGTATGCCGCCGCCCAGTCTGCCCTGCTCGACGAGTTCGGCATAGAGGACTTGTGGAGTGACGTACCCAAAGATGTGCTGGTGGTCAGCCCCGATGTGCTGCCTGTTGGCGAGATACCTGCCAGCGGTTCGGGCATCAGGGCCTGGGCGCTCGGCAAGGGCCTGGAAAGCCGGGGCCACCGGGTGCGTTTCACCATGCCTGCCGCCGCGCTGGTGGGTCGTGAGGGGCAAGTTCCCCCAGAGTACAAGCAGGGTGCGTGGACGCCGGAGAATCTGCAAGCCATAG
>JBBSIX010000161.1:0-7604 GCA_038231875.1 Chloroflexia bacterium
AAAGTAAGGGAGTGGTAGCCACCACAACGCGGCGGGCCTTAAGTCTAATTTCGTCGGCGTGACTTGCGGCTCCCGGCCCTCGGCTGGAGATGCGAACCTAACGGTCGGGTGTTACTTATTCTTGAACCGGGGGAACAAGAAGGGCGGTATGTCCAGTTCGTCGCCGCTCTGTGGTTGGACGGTAGGGCGCTGGGCGGTGTGGCCTTGCGGCTGCTCGGCGGGACGGGACGTTGTGGGCCGACCGTAGGGTTGAGAGGGGCCGCTGCCGTTGTCGTCGCTGCCGTTGCCCCCACGCTCTACTGAGGGGGTCACAGGCTGCTGAGGCTGCTGCTCTGTGGGGCGAGGCTGGTAAGAGCTACTGCTGTACTGCCCGCCTTGCTGACCCTGCTGCCCTTGCTGCCCCTGGCTATATGGCGAGGCTTCACGTGCGCCGTATCCCTGGCGCATCTCAACCCCACGGCGTACCGAGTCGAAGCCGGTGGCGATGATGGTTATCTTCACATCGCTGCCCATTTCGGAGTCAATAACCGCACCGAAGATAATGTTGGCTTCGGGGTCGGCGGCCTGGTGAATAACGGAGGCTGCTTCCTGCACTTCGATCATGCCGAGGTCGGGGCCGCCGGTTATGTTGAACAGCACGCCCTTCGCACCCTCTATGCTGATTTCCAGCAGGGGAGACTCGATGGCCTGGCGAGCAGCGTCTATGCAGCGATTGTCTCCGGTGCCCCGACCAATTGCCATGAGCGCAGAACCGGCAAGCTGCATAATGCTCTTCACGTCGGCGAAGTCCAGGTTGATAAGGCCCGGCTCGGTAATTAAGTCGGAGATGCCCTGGATGCCCTGGCGCAGCACATCGTCGGCGATACGAAAAGCCTCGTTGAGGGTGGTCTTTTTATCGGCTATCTGGAGGAGGCGGTCGTTGGGGATAGTGATAAGGGTATCAACCTGCTCTTTGAGGGCGTTCAAGCCTTCATCGGCAGAGACACGGCGGCGGTTGCCCTCGAAAGTGAAGGGCTTTGTCACCACGCCCACCGTGAGCGCGCCGATTTCGCGGGCGATCTGGGCGATAACGGGCGATGCGCCTGTGCCGGTGCCGCCGCCCATGCCTGCGGTGATGAACACCATATCGGCCCCTTTGAGCACCTCAAACAGTTCCTCGCTGGTTTCGTCGGCGGCGCGGCGGCCAATATCGGGGTTGCCTCCTGAGCCAAGCCCCTTTGTGAGCTTGTCGCCTATGCGGATGCGCGTGGGCGCTTCGGAATGGAGCAGCGCCTGGGCATCGGTGTTAACGGCAATGAAGTCCACGCCTTTAACGCCGGCCTGGATCATACGATTCACGGCGTTCGAGCCGCCGCCACCCACGCCTATCACCTTGATTTGAGCAAAGTTCTCGGCAGGCAAACCGCTGTCGCGGCCCGCGCCATACTGTATATGAACCGGCCTGTTGGTATTATTGATTGGCGGAAACATCCTCACCCTCCTCTTCTCCCGGTCTCCAAATCAACCCTCGGCAAGACCGCACCGGCGCTACTAGACGGCGCGCCTCCAGCACTATCCGCGATAGTACATTCTTACCCAAGACCTTATCCTCTATGCGGTGTTGAGAACCGGCAAGACGAGATAACAGTTACGTGAAACCGTCCCCCCAACAAGAAGGGACTAAAATCAGATAATACACCATCAGGCCGTTAAGTTCAAGTGTTTTAGTGGCAATTCTCCTATTTTTGCCCTAAATTAGCAGATGTAGCATCTACAACCCCATTTTTTGGCTTTTAATCGCCGGGTATGAAGCGATTTAGCCAATTACGCAATGTGCCTTTGTCGAAACCCGCATGGTGCAAACGAGCCTTTTTCTCAGCCGAAAAAGGTGTTTGAGACATGCCTGGGTGCATGCCCCACAAGATAAGCCCTACGCTGGTAGCATAAGAGGGGCTTTCAAATGCGTCGGCCAGCCCACCGATGGGGCGGGGGCGGCCCAGGCGCACAGGCATACGCAGCTTTTGTTGGCAGAGCCTCTCAAGCCCCGGCATCGCCGCCACCCCGCCGGTCAGCACCATACCTGCGGGCATCAATCCTTCGTATCCGCTGCGGCGTATCTCATCTCCCAGCATACCTAACAATTGGTCCAGACGCGCAGCCATCACCTCATTTACCTCATCCCGCCGCACCTGGCGAGTCGCCCCTTCAAACGCCTGAGTCTCCAGCATCTCGTCATCAGCCGTATCGAGTTCTATAGGAGGAGCCACAACTCCCGCGTGCGCCGCCAACCCGTGTCCCGCCCCGTTGCCGTTGCCGTAGCTGCTTCGCAACGGAAGCATGCCTGAGCCGGCGCCGTTGGAGGCTGCCTGAGCCTGGCGGCGGGAGAAGCCGCTGCTGAATGGGGCTATCGCCTCGCCGTGCTGGAGCTTGAGCGCCTCGGCAGATTCGTATGGTATGTTGAACACCACGCCCAGGTCGTTGGCTAGGTGCCAGCCACCGACCGGTATCACTTTGGTGTGCCACACAGCGCCGTCTGCATAAATTGCGATGTCGCTCGTGCCGTGCCCTATATCCACCAGCGCCACGCCCATATTCTTTTCCTGCTCGGTGAGCACCGCCTCGGCTGAAGCTAGGGGCGAGAGCACAAGGTCGTCCACCTCCACATCGGCCTTCTGCACGCACCTCACAAGGTTCTCGCGCACGTTGTTGGCCCCCGTGACCACGTGCGTTTCCACGTCGAGCCGAAAGCCCGACATACCTACAGGATTGCGTATCCCCTCCTGCCCGTCCACCGTGTAGGCGCGGGGGATAACGTGGAGCACGTCGCGCCCGGCTGGAATAGCCATGGCGCGAGCGGCTTCAACCGCGCGAGTCACATCCTCCTGCCCGATCACGCGGTCCGGGTGGGACACCGCAACCAACCCCCGGCTGTTCATCGAGGATATATGAGTGCCCGACATCGAGACGTAGGCCGACAGTATGCGGCAACCCGACTGGCGCTCTGCGGCCTCGAGCGAGTGGGCGATAGCGGCGCTCGCCTTGTGGATGTCGGTTATCATCCCTTTGGTGATCCCCTCGGAAGCCACCGCGCCCGCCCCAAGCACATTGAGGCGACTACCCGGCCCACCGTCGGTCTCGGCCACTATTGAGCAAACCTTGTGCGTGCCGACATCAATGCCGACTACTATCCTGCTGTTGTTAGCCATAGTGTGTTTGAGGAAAGTTGCGACCTGCTACTTGGTAGAAAAGGCCCATCGCGCCTTTGTCGGCAACTGAATCCTGTCTCCTCCTCTATTTGTACTGGGGAGACTATTCTACACCGGGCTTGGCTTATTATAGCGCGGTTTCCACCTTTTTGTGGAAACTTTGCCATAAGTTCTGGTTTTATCTAGCTGGCCTGGCCATAAGAGGAATGCAAGTCGCAGAGCAACAAAAGAGCCGCGCCCACATGCGCGCGACTCTGCTTTATTACCTGGGATATAAGTGCAGCTAACGCTTCAGCGTGGGCCTATCTACGGAGCGCACGTCGAGGGTAGACCAGGGTTGGTTGCTCTGGAGGGCACGAGCCACCACCGACTGCACTATCTTTATCTTCCGGTCAAGTTTCTCGCCGGTGCCGAACTCAATGCGTTGGCCCAGGGCAGTGACGGCGGTGATGCCGTTATCGGGTGCATACTCAAGCTGGCGGATCGAGAGGCCGGTGGCCTGGGGCAAGACCGAATAGATTTGCTGGGCGGTGTCGGCGGCGTCGGCCATCTGCACGGGCATCGGCGCGCCCACCTTGAGTGAATCGGTCATCGGCCCTCGGTCGAAAACGGTGACAAACCCCTCCAGGGTAGAAGCAAGGCCCACCACCAGGTGGTCGTCGCTCGCCAGCAGAGGCGTGCCGTCGCCCACCACCCATACGACGGCGGGCCGCCGCTCCTGCACATCTATAACTACCCTGTTGGGCAGCAGCGTTTGTACCTGCACACCCTTGAGCAGAGCCGCTTGCGAGGCAAGGCGAGCCTGCACAGCGGCAGGGTCCACCATGAATATGTTCAATCCCTGCACCCCTGCTATAGCGTTGGCCTGCTCCACGCTCAGTACCTTGCTGCCCAATACCGTCACGGTGTTCACGGTGTACTCAGGAGAGGTGGCAAAGGAAACAGCGCCGGCCAGGATGAAAGCCAGCCCCGCCAGGGCGAAGAAGCGCCCGCGCCGCACATCCTCGCTGAATAGCCGCCAGCCGGTCTTGCTCGCCGCCGCCCCGCTTGGCTTGCGGCTCAAATGCTTATCGTCGGGCGCCGACATGGGGCGCACCCCCGCTATCTCTGCCTGCGAACCCGGCCTACCACCCTTGTTATTCACAGTATGGCGCTCCCTATCATATTAACTACACGTCCAGCGCGTCGCCCGCTTCGAGCAGGGCTGTTTTGTTCCGCAGCCGGTCCTTATGCCGTTCAAGGGCCAGGGCTATCAAGCGATCGAGCAGTTGGGAGTAGGGTAGGCCGGAAGCCTCCCACAGCTTGGGGTACATCGAGATGCGTGTGAACCCCGGTATCGTATTGATCTCGTTGATCCACACAGCCGATAGGTCGCGGGCCACAAAGAAGTCTACCCGCGCCATGCCCGCACAGTCTATCGCCTGGAACGCCGCCACTGCAATCTGCCTTATCTCCTCGGCTGTGTGCTCCGGCAGGAGGGCGGGGATGATCAAGTCGGAGTTATCGTCAACATACTTGGCTCGGTAGTCATAGAACTCGTTGCCCGGCACAATCTCGCCCACCACCGAAGCCACAGGCCGGTCGTTGCCCAGCACAGCGCATTCGCATTCGCGGGCATCCAGACCCTGCTCTATAATGATGCGCCGGTCGTAGCGGGCGGCATCGTGTACGGCTCGGCTGAATTCCTCCGGCCCGTGTATCTTGCCGATTCCCACGCTCGAACCCATATTGGCGGGCTTGGCGAACATAGGATAAAGTAGTTTTTCCTCGGCGGTACTCTGCACGCCTGCGGGGTCGGCTTCCCAGCCGGCCCTAGTCACGCACAAGTAGGGAGCGACCGGCAGGCCGTCGGCGATAAACAGGCTCTTCATTACACCCTTGTCCATACCCAGCGCCGACCCAAGCACCCCTGCCCCCACGTAGGGCACGCCCGCAAGCTCCAGCATCCCCTGCACCGTGCCGTCTTCCCCATACGGCCCGTGCAGCACTGGGAACATCAGATCGAGCGGCTTGCCCGCCTCGGCGCCCACCTGCACACCAGGCAGGCCGGAAAACGGCACAAGCTCAACTTCGCCGCCCGCCGGGTGGGTTTGCTCCCCGTCTTGTAGAGCCTGCATCGGGTCGCCCGAAGTGAGCCATGCCCCGCCTTTGGTGATGCCTATCGGCACAACTTCATACTTCTGTGGGTCCAGGGCCGACATGACGCTTCGGGCCGAGGCCAACGACACCTCGTGCTCGCTGGACTGGCCCCCGAACAGCACCCCTACTCTGATCTTGCCCCCCAATGCCTTGCTCCTCTGCGACCTCCGGTTTCTACCTCTAAGAGAATACCACATCCGCAGGCGGCACATCTTTTCCACAGAGGATGGCGGCAGGAGGCGACGAACACCTACGGTCGGTTGGCACGCAACATGCTTCAGTTATTGTTAACAAGTCCAAAACCGGAAAGGTATCGAATGAACGCAGATTACAGACCAGGTGAAACGGAAGAGACCGAATTAGACGGAGAAGCTCGAGTAGCAAGGACAACTCAGCAGGCGCAGGTGGTGGAGACAGCACAAACAGCGCAAGTAACGCAGCCGGTCCCCATCGTGTTGGAGAACGAAGAAGAACTCGTAGTGCCGTTGGCTGAGGAGTATCTGGACGTAGACAAGCAGTGGGTGAAGAGCGGCGAGGTAATTGTACACAAGAGCTTACATACCGAAACGCAAACTCTACCTATAGAGATTGGCTATGAAGAGGTGCAGATTGACCGTGTGCCCGTAAACCGACCGCTTAAGGAAGGCGAAAGCGTTGAACCCAAGTGGGAAGGCGATGTAATGGTACTCCCAGTAATCGAGGAGGAGATCGTCGTCACCAAGCGTCAAGTTGTGCGCGAGGAATTGCGTATTTACAGACGGCGCATGGTCCGTCAAGAGAGCGTGAGCGGTACCGTCCGCAAAGAGCAAATCGACATCGAGACTACAGGCAGCCTTCAACCAAAGGATGAAGATGTGCCCGGTGTCACAAACCGCTAGGGTTGGATTTACCGCACGGTGGGGGCCTCAGACGCATGAGTTGCCCGCCGGCAAAGATTTTGAGACAGAAAGACAAAGGAACAGTTGGAAGTACAAATTACCAAGGGGGTAAAAACAATGGCTAAGACAATGAGTACAGTAGTAGGGATTTTCCTGGACCAGAACTGGGCACAGCGCGCAATTCAGGCGCTGCAAGCCGCAGGTTTCGAGGCTCGCGTAGCTGACCAGAGAACTGTAAACAACCTGACGAGCATGGGGATTGACAACGATGCCGCCGACCTGTACAAGACTCGCGTGGGCGAGGGCAACTCGGTAGTGATCGTAGAGAACGCCGGCAACCGGGGTGAAGATGCCCTGGGAGTTATGCTCCAGAACGGCGCTGAGAACATAGACATGTCGAGGGACATGGGTGGAACCGCCACCGCAGCCGGCACAGTGGCCACAACCAGCCGCACCAACGTAGACACCAACTATGACTACAACCGCTTGAAGAAACTGGATGTTAAGGAGCGGCAGTACGGTCCCGTCGTTGAGAAACAGGGCCGCGCCCGCAATGCCGAAGAAATGCGTATAGTGTTGATGGAAGAAACACTCACCCCTGTGAAGCAGGCAAGGCAAGCCGGCGAGGTCGAACTGAACAAAGTGGTGCGCGAGGAGCAGAAGGAAATACCTGTTACCCTGCGCCACGAAGAAGTCACCATCGAGCGACACGCCGTTGACCGGCCTGCCGACCCCAGCGAGATAGGCGACATGGCCGACCAGACGATCACCGTACCGGTGTACGAAGAGCGTGCCGAGCTTCAGAAGCAAGCCCGCGTAGTCGAGGAAGTGACTGTAGGCAAGCGAGCCCAAGAAGAGCAGCAGACCCTTACAGGCACCGTGCGCCACGAGGAGCTTGAGGTCAACAAGACCGGCAATGTAGTCCGAGGCACCGGCGCTACCACCGGCCAGTGGTCGCAAGTGATGCCGCAGTACCGCTCGCATTGGGAGCAGTCGCACGCCAACGAAGGCCGCTGGGAAGATGTCGAGCCTGCCTACCGCTACGGCTACGAGATGCGGAACAACCCGCAGTACAAAGGCCGCTCCTATAACGACGCCGAGTCGGACCTACAAAGCGGTTGGAACAAGTCCGAGTATGGCGCCAAGACCGCCTGGAACAAAGTGTCCCACAGCGTCAAAGACGCCTGGAACGACCTGACCCACTAATTCATTGAGGCAAATCCGGGGGCAACTAGAGAAGAGCCTGGCAAACCGCCAGGCTCTTTTCATTGCCGTAGGGCCTTACAACGAAACCTCCGCCCTTATTCTGAACGCTTACTGAAAGTTGGTAAGCGTTCAGAATAAGGGCGGAAGTAGGGGCATGGCGTGCCGTGCCCCGATGGGGGTGGCACGGAGTGATGGG
>JBBSIX010000162.1:0-7568 GCA_038231875.1 Chloroflexia bacterium
CCCCCAGTCCCACCCTTTCGAGCAGTTCGCGGGCGCGCCCCTGCCTCTCACGGCGCGGCTTGTTCAGCAGCATTAGCGGAACCTCTACATTTTCGAGGGCCGTGCGTTGGAGCAGGAGGTTAAAGCTCTGGAAGATAAAGCCTACCCTGTTGCGCCTGTGCTCGACAAGCCGCTTGGCGGAGGCGCGGGCTATATCCTCGCCGTCTATCCATATCTCGCCCGTCGTCGGCCTGTCCAGCCCGCCGATCAAGTTCAGCAAGGTAGATTTGCCCGACCCCGATGGCCCCACCAGGGCCACCGCCTCGCCCCGCTCGACCTCCAGGTTTATCCCGTCCACCGCCGAAACGAGCGTAGGCCCCATCCGGTACTGCCGGCTGAGGCCCACAAGCTTTATCAATGACATCTCTCTGCGTTTGGAGGGGCGGATTTCGTGGCTTCTACAAGCCGGTCCGAAGTCCTCATCCCCTTGATTACTTCAGGTTCTCTGCGATCTTGAGGGCTTCGTCCAGGGAGAGCTTCCCGTGAACAGCCACGTAGATACCGCTACCCTTTTCCTGCCACGCCAGGGCGGTCCACCCTGAGCCTGTTGGGGAGAAGGCCACTGCATCGGCGCCCCGCACGGTGACATTCTTGAGCGCGCCGCCGGCGTTATCCCTGCCGTCCCTGCCGCTAAAGCCGTCGCCAAGCTGCTTCTCCATTTCCATAGAAGACTGGGCTACCGTGAAGTCGGTGCTGGGGGAGGAGTAGCTTATCGTCAGCACACCTTTGTGCGCCTGGGGATTACCGCCATTGAAGCGAGTTACACCCACTACCGTTGCATCTGCCGGGTAGGTGGCTTCGAGCAGCTTCCAGCCCTGCTGCGATGCGGCGTCGCGGGCCTCCGGCAAGGTGATCTTCTGGGGCTTGGCATCTTTGGGCATCTGCATCGTGTCGAGGTCCACTTGCTTGACACCGCTGCCCACCTGGAGCACGAACACCGACTGGTCAATAGGCTTGTTGAGCTCGACAGCGCTTGTGGTGGAGGTGAAGCTGCCCACGTTGGGGTGCTCGGCTATCAGCTTGAGGGGTATCCAGCGGCCCGTGTCTACCCACAGCGTGAGGTGGATGTCCTTGATAAGCACGCCGGCCTGCATCTGCATCGCCTTGGGCAGGCCCAGATTGTCGGCGGCGTCGGGCTTGGGTGTAATATCCAGCTTGTAGGTATCCAGCCCCGCTACTTTCTCCGTGCCCACCAGCTTGATGTCGGCGGCCCCCAGCGCCTTGTCTACCTCCTGCTCCATGTCTAAACCTTGCATAGCGGCCTTCATCTCGTCAGGCAGCCGCTCGGCCAGCTTTTCGGGAGTGCCGGTGTACAGGGTGTTGTGGGCGGGGTCGAGGGCGTAAGCTTTGCTGCCGTCGAACACGAAGGTCAAGCCGCCCACGCCGGGCAACGACGAACTTACTACCTCAAGCCGCACCTTGGCGGGGGTCTGCCCGTCGGTAGAGGCCGCTTGCTTCCACAGCTTTACCTGTGCCGAGGCGCTGTCGGGCAATTGGGCCGTCCAATCTTTGCCCGGCATGCTATCTTTGCCGCTCGGCATGAACCCTTGAACGAGGGTCTTGATGCCTTCTTTGTTGAGGGTGAGGGACATGTCCACCGTGCCCTGCACCGACTGGGTGGTCTTGGCGGTATCGCGCATCTTCTGGATAACATCCTGTGCGCTCACCTGTTGCCCAGCCGAACAGCCTGTGATGGCCGCAGCCAACACAAGCATCATCAGGGGCATCAATAACTTCCAACTTTTCTTCATAGTACTTCTCCTTCAACCTGGGGAAAGCCGCTCTAATAATCGGTCTTTGTACGCTACTTTACTATAAGAGGGTATTGCCGTGTCGTTCTCTAACTATACGCAGCAGGCATGCAAAAGGGTACACAAATCTGCCTGTCTCTTTGATTCTACACCCGGAGGGCGGCATTGTCCAGCCCTTACGTGCGAAAAGAGTGTTTAGGGTTGGGGTGTAGGGGCATGGCGCGCCATGCCCCTACCTACTTGTAAAACTGCTCGGTTACGGATATGCTAAAAGGGCTAATCTAACCGCAAGAGGGGGGTTTATGACTTTTTTTGCCGGCAACTTGAAGAAGTACCTGGGCCTGGCTTGCGCGGCCCTGCTTATACTGGGTGCGGCGGGGTGCGGCGAGCCTGAGAAGCTCACGCCTGAGCAGGTGGTCGAGAAGGCCATCCCTGCATTGCAGGCAGCCAACTCGTTCCACTTCGATCTGCAAACGAGCAAACTGCAAAAGCCTCAGCCCGGCATCTTTATCACCAAAGCTGAGGGCGATGTGGTCAAGCCGGATAAACTGGCGGGCGATATCAGCGCCACCGCTTTCGGCCTGCCGGTCAACATGAAGGTCGTGGTGGACGGCAAAGGGCAGTATATGACCGACCCGGCCTCCGGCCAGTGGACCACTATGTCGTCGGCTCTCGATGTGTCGCAGTATTTCGACCCCAACGGCGTGTCGGATATTATAGACAACGTGGAGGGGCTGACGAGCGACGGCACGGAGACGGTGGACGGCACGGCCTCTTACCGGCTGAAGGGAACCGTGCCCGCGTCTGCCCTCAAGAAACTCAGCCCCGAAGTGACGGCCAAAGGCGACCTGCAAACCGTGCTGTGGATCGGCTCCACTGACTTCTTGCTGCGGCGAGTGCAACTCACCGGCCCCTTCTTTGAGGGCGAACCCGCCGATATAGTGCGGATCATCAAGATGTCGGACTACGGCAAGATGGTGAAGATCGAAACGCCTGTGGTGAAGTAACTCGGCGTGCGTAAAAAGGCGCGCCTGGGGTAGAGTGCTTATGTCTGAAGGCCCGGAGATACACCGCCTGGCCGGACAGTTGGACGAGGAGTTCGCGGGGAGCCGCATCGTGGCTGTGGAAACGCGGCTGAAGCGGGCGCAGGCCTGGTTCGAGGCGCACCCTGGCGAGGTTGAAGGGCGGGAGATAAGGCGTATCTACGCCGCCGGGAAGAACCTGCTGTGGTCCCTGGAGGGCGACCTCTATTTTCAGTTTCACCTGCTGATGTTCGGCAAGGTACGTACCTACTCGCTGGACTACAACTTGCCGCCCGACCCCAAGCGCCGTGCCCTCATAGTCACTACTTCCCGGCAGTTCGCCCTTATCAACGGGCAGGTGTTCAATATCGGCATCGGCGACCCCTTCGAGCAACTGCCTAATCTACAGGAGATAGGCCCCGACATCTGCGCTGTGCCCTTCGACCGAGAGCTTTTCTTGGAGCGGCTCACTGCACCCGGCAACCAGGCACGGGAAATCGGCCCTGTGCTGCTTGACCAGGCGGTGGCGGCGGGGCTGGGCAACTACCTCAAGAGCGACATCCTGTTCGAGTGCCGTATCAACCCCTGGACCCCGGTAGGCGCGCTCACGCCGCTGCAGGCAGAGTGTCTAGCAGACGTCATACCCCTGGTGGCGCAGCGAGCGATACGCAACCGGGGCCAGACTGTGACGGACGACGTTATGGCCGCACTACTGGCCGACCCCAACCATGCCAACCCACGCTGGGCAGACCGGCACTGGGTGTTTCGCCAGACCAACAAGCCTTGCAAAGTGTGCGGCACACCCATCAAGCAGCGCCGCCAGGGGCCGGATAAAGGCCGCCAAACCTTCTTCTGCCCTCAGTGCCAGGAAGTAGATTGGGCCTCTATTCCGGTTGTGGCTACCCACAAAGAGAGGGAGCGGATAGCCCGATAGAGGCGTTATGTGTCCCTCAGCAGGCCGCACTGGTGATATAATAACGCTATAATGAAGTACCCTCGGCGTAGTTGGGTGGCGGCGCTACTGATAGCCTGCGGACTGGCCGCGTTCGTCCCGAACGTAGCTGCTTTCTTTCTGTCGGACGACTTTGTGCTGCTGTCTTGGACACACCTCGACTCGCTCGCGGGCGTGCCGGCTTTTTTCGACCCGCGTACGGCCTGGTTCTACCGGCCCGCCGTCAAGTTGGTCTACTGGGCGGGGCAGTCGCTGTTCGGCCTGCACGCCGCGCCGTTCCACATCTTCTCCATCCTGCTGCATGGCGCAAACGCCTACATGGTCTACAGGTTGGCTGCACACCAGGGGGCCTGGGCCGGGGGCGTGGCGGCAGACCTCATCTTTCTGCTCGACCCCCACCACGCCGAAACGGTATCCTGGACGGCAAGCGTGGGCGATCTTATAGGGGTGGGCTGTATCTTAGCCAATCTGCTGCTGTGGGAGCGGTTCAGGCAAAGGGGCAAGCCTCGTTACCTGCTTGTTGCCTGGGGCCTGTTTGCGGTGGGCTTGTTGGCGCGAGAAACGGTAGTTCTCCTGCCGGCGCTGTTGCTGCTGTACACGGCGATTTTCGAGGGCAATCGGTTGGGCCGAAGGCGCATAGGGATGGCCTCTGCGGGCTACGCCGCTGTACTTGGAGCCTATTTGCTGATACAGGTGATAGGCAGAGCAGGCAGAGGTTCCGAGCAAACAACCCTCACGCAGGGCGGCTTGCAATTTCACCCGCTCAACCTCGACTCTATTTTGCTAGGCATACTGGATTATCTCCACCGGCTGGCGCCGGGCGGCAACTTCCTGGTGAGCGCCTCGCTGGATGTGCTGAGGGTGCTGGTTTGGATAGAGTGGGGGCTGCTGCTGCTCCTGATGCTTGGCTTGTGGCGGGCAAAGTTGCGGCTGATGCTGTTCGGGCTGGCCTGGCTGCTGGTTACGCCTCTGGCCTTTATCTTCTTCAGCCCTCCCACCGATCGCTATTTCTACCTGCCTTCGGTGGGCTATGCACTGTCGTCCGGCTTTTTCCTCGCCGGTCTACCCCGCCTGGCGGCAAAGGTTCACCTTGCGCGCCTGGCCGGACCCGCAAAGGTCGTAAGCGCTGCGACTTTGGCGGCGCTCATCGCCTGGCAGGGCGCGGCGCTGGTCGGCGGCGTGGGACGGTGGAGGGCGGCGGGGCTGGCCTCAGGCGGGGTGCTGCACGACATCCGCCAGGCTGCCCCCGATCCGCGCGACTACACGGCGCTGTACATGGTGGCTCTGCCCACTACGCTGGCCGGCGTGCCGGTGTTTCAGAACGGGCTGCAAGAGGCAGTGCAGGCAGTCTATGAGAACAATACCATCGCGGCTTACAGCGTAAGCTGCGACACCCTCAAGAAAACCGAACTTGCCCGCTACAGCCTTTTCTTTCGCTACAAAGACGATGCAGGCGGCGTCCGTCAGTTCTCCTCCCCCGGCGACTGCCCGTGAGGTGTGAGGTAAGTGGGCATGAAACGTGCATGTGGATACCCGTCAGACAAACGTCATCTCAAGCGAATGTCCACTTGCCGACCTAGCTTTATTACCCGCCCAGGCGGACACGGAGGAGAACACAGCATGCCCGACAAAGAACGCGACCGAACACAAGAGAATGCCACATATGTGACGCTGATCGCCGTATTTCTATCGGCGTTCGCGGCTATTGCTATGAGGAAGCGCACCGAGCGCTACGAGATAAAGCCGTTCGACCTGGCGCTGCTGGGGCTTGCGACCTTCAGGGCAGGGCACCTGGTCTCCTACGATAAAGTAACCGAGCCGCTACGCCAGCCTGTTACCAAGACCGTGCCGGACGAGTCGGGGCAGGGAAAGACGGTTGAGGCGGAGGGCACAGGCATACAGAGGGCCCTGGGCGAGCTTGTCGCCTGCCCAACCTGCATAGGCACATGGGGGGCCGCTGTGATGGTCTATGGCCTCTACTTCCTGCCCGGCCCCACAAGGCTAATGCTGGCTATTCTGGGCGCAACGGGCGCCGCCGAACTGATAGATAGTCTGGCCGAGGCCCTCAAGCAAACAGCGAACGCCGCTCGCAACCTGGCCGGCTAGCCGGCCAGATAGACGCTGCCGTCGGGGTCAACAGTGATGTCTATACGACTCAAGGGGCGCGGAGCAGGGCCACGTATTACTTCAGCGCCGTGCGCCGGGTCGTACTCTGCGCCGTGACAGGGGCACTTAAGTATGCCCGCAGCCGTCAGCCTGACTGTACAGGCCCGGTGGGTGCAGATCGCCACGTAGGCATCGTAGCCCCCTGTATCGTGTACCAACACCGCAGGCTCGCCCGTCGGCAGCAAAAACTGAAGCCCCTGTCCCACCGGCAAGACATCGGACGCTGCCAGGAGCGTGCGCGCGGCTGCCGGCTCGGTGGGCGCTTCGATTGGAGGCGCAACCGCCACTTCGGTGGGTGCAACTGCGGTCTCGGTTGGTGGCGGTTGCGCCTCCTCGGTGGGAGTAGGGTTAGCTGTCGGCTCCTCTGCCGGCGCTTGTACAGCCTGGACGGTATTGGTTTGGGTGGGTTCGGGCGCGACCGCAGGCTTCGGTGTAGGCGTGGGCACGGCGCGAGCAACGGCCTCGGCACGCCCAGCATGGAGCACACCCCAGCCCAGCCCCGTTGCCGCCAATACGCTCGCCACCAGTCCGGCCACACCTCCCGCGAGGAAAGCCCGCCGCGTGAGCGCTGTTCTGCCTACGGCGGGTTCCGGTTGATTGAGCGCACCTATCGCAGGCTGCATCAGGAGCCACCGGCTCACAAGGTAGTCAAAAGCGAAAGGCCCAGGCCCCGCGAGCAGCAAGGTGAGCCATGCGACGGCGTAGGGCAGGTCGGCCCCGAAGTAGAAAGGCCGCACGTCCCAGGTGGCCGACAGGAAGAAGGTCAGGTTGATCAGCACACCCATAGCGGCAGCCGGGCGGGTAAGCAGCCCCAGCAGCGTCGCTATGCCGATGCATAGTTCGCCGCCCATCACCAGCACGCCAAAGAGGGCGGCGTTGGGCACGGCTACATTGAGCAGAAAGCCTTCAAGCGGAGTGCCGAGGGCGAAATTGCCTATCTGCTTACCTATATAGTCGCGCGCTGCCGGGTCCAGGTAAGAAGGGTCGCCCAACTTGTCCAGGCCCGCAGCCAGGAAGCTGATGCCCAGGAAGATGCGTAGAGGAAGGATCGCCCACCCCGGAGGCGTAGGCGCGGCCAGGGGGGAGGAAGGAGGATAGGTATCTTGTTGTCTGTTCATATTCTCGCATGGGGGAGCCGCAGAGTGGGGGCAATTTTAGGAGCTTATTAAGTATACGACAAAGGATACACTTTGTCGCGTGAAAGAGCCTTGGTGATTACCCACATCTCAAGCGGTACTTGATAACTCTGCCGGTAGGCGAGAAGTGCGCGTCCGTAGGGGCACGGCGCGCCGTGCCCCTACCCTATTTTCAGAGGAGATGTGGGTAATCACCACAAAGAGCCGGGGGGTACGGGGTCAGAGTTGGGGTATGAGCGGAGCGGGGGCGACACGTGAAGGATGTTATGTAGGGGCCTGAATTGGCTACGCCAAGAACCCCCGTGCCCGCCCTCTACCCTTGCCCCGAAGATCGGGGAATAGTCACCAGGGCAGGCATGTGGACCATTTACTCCAACTAATCAAGCTGGGCTACGCTGCCATAGCGGGCAAGCATTTCCATGTTACATCTTGTCATTCTGAGTAATCATGCCCCTCATGTCACAACCGACAGTGAAAATGTGCGCGTCCGTAGGGGCACGGC
>JBBSIX010000163.1:0-7521 GCA_038231875.1 Chloroflexia bacterium
CGTGCTGCGCCTGGAAGGGGCTGAGTTCACAGAGCATGGGGTGTTCAAGCGAGGGAATGAGGCTACTTCGCCCTTGCTGAACAACTTCAGCGTTGAGGTGGATGCAGTGTTTGACGTGCGCTGAACAGATGCCTCTATTGGTCCATCCCCTCCCACACGTCGGTTAGCCTTTTACTCGTAGTAGAAGCCTTGCCTTCTCGATCAGTTTGGTTCCTCGGCTCATAGCGCTTGCTTTTGGGTGCGGTCCGACGCCCAAGCCTCCTTGTGGGTCACACCCCTTACAGTCGCTTGCCTCCGTATGCTGTATAATGAACGTGACGCTACTGTTGCTTGATGCGTATATCAGGTGTGAGACAAGAAAGGACTCCCGTATGAGAAAAGCGTCGCTCTTCTTTAGAGCCTTGCGGCTGGGCTATATCGCCTCCATGCTGCTGGGCCTGTTGCTGCTGCTGGTTGGCCCTGCCTTGCGGCCCCTGCCTGTGCGCGCCTCATCACTGGGGCAAACAGGCGCGGGCTATGTAGATGTTGCCGTCTTCAAGCTGCCCATCACCCCCGTTACCGCCCAATACTACGACCGCCTGATAACAACAGCCGAGAACGACGGCGCGGCTGCCCTGGTGGTGCAGATTGACACGCCTGGCGGGTTGGTAGACTCGATGCAACGGATAGTGCAGCGCACGCTCTCTGCCCGCGTGCCGGTGATCGCCTACATCGCCCCACCGGGGGCCATGTCCGCCTCCGCCGGGGTGTTTGTGGTCTACTCCGCACATGTGGCGGCTATGGCTCCCAACACCACCATCGGCTCGTCCGAGGTAATCCTCAACGGCGGCGGCGACAGCGGAGGCACAGCCGAAACCGGAGATGCGGCTGCCGAGCGGCGCAAAGTCACCAACCTGCTGGTGTCGCAGATCCGCAATCTGGCCGAGCACCGGGGCCGCAGCGCCGACTTTGGTGAACGGGCGGTGCGAGAGAGCGCCAACCTGGGCACGCAAGCCGCCGTTGACGGCCATGTGGTGGACTTCATGGCCGCCAACCTTGACGACCTGCTTGCCAAGGCCGATGGGCAGACGGTGGACCTGAACGGCACGCAGGTGACGCTCTATACAAAGGGCGCGGCGGTCCGCACCCTCGATAGCACGTTGGGCGAAGACCTGCTGTTCCTCTTTACCAACCCAAGCGTAGCGTTTGTGCTGATCAGCCTGGGCACGCTGGGCATCACCTGGGAGTTTATCAACCCAGGCTCGGTCTTTCCCGGCGTGGTGGGGGCGATCCTGCTGCTGATAGGCTTCCTGGGGTTGGGCACGCTGCCGATCAACTGGGCGGGGGCGGTATTCCTCGCGCTGTCCTTTGTGCTGTTCATCGCCGATGTGTTTCTGCCCTCGCACGGCGTGTTGACCGCAGGCGGCATCATCTCGCTGGTGTTGGGCGGCCTACTGCTGGTGAACACCGGGGCTGCGCCGGGCATACCAGGGGTATCGCCCGCTGTGGTGGCCGGCACAGCCACCGGCCTGGGAGCCTTCTTTTTCTTCGCGGTCTTCAAGGTGGTGCAGGCCCGCCGCGCCCGCTCCGCCACCGGACGCGAAGGGCTGGTCGGCAAAGTGGCCGAGACCCGCACCGACCTGGCCCCCGAAGGGATGGTGTACGTGTCGGGCGAGCTTTGGCAGGCCGTCAGCAGCGACGGCTCTATCCCCTCCGGGCGGCCCGTGCGGATAGTGGCGATAGATGGATTGCAGTTGAGGGTGGAGCCGGTAGTCGAAAGGTAGAGCGGCCTGTCGAGAGGGCCTACCGATAATAAGCCGTACTGCCGGCATTCTTTGCCCCAACTGCTCTGAAAATAGCATTTTTATTCGTAATGCCGGCATGAGGGTCATGGCTTACTCTGAACACTTACAAGGAGGCTACACATGGATAGTTTGGTAGGTTTATTGGCTTTTGTGGTGCCGGTGGTGTTGGTGCTGTTGAGCATCGGCGGGTCGGCGATAAATATCGTGCAGGAGTACGAGCGGGGTGTGATATTCAGGCTGGGCCGCTTGATAGGGGCAAAGGGGCCGGGCCTCTTTTTCATCATACCTTTCGCAGATCGAATGGTGAAGGTGGACCTGCGAGTAGTTACCCTCGATGTGCCGGCCCAGGAGGTTATCACCCGCGACAATGTGACGGTGCGGGTGAACGCGGTGCTCTACTTCCGGGTGTTCGACCCCGAAAAGGCGGTGGTGGCGGTGGCCGACTTTGTGCGCGCCACACACCAGATAGCCCAAACCACCCTGCGCTCGGTGCTGGGCCAGTCGGATCTGGACGAACTGCTGGCGCAGCGGGAAGACATCAACATGAAGCTCCAGCAGATCATAGACGAGCAGACCGAACCCTGGGGCATCAAGGTGGGCATCGTCGAGGTGAAAGACGTAGAGTTGCCCCAGTCAATGCAAAGGGCAATGGCGCGGCAAGCCGAGGCCGAGCGGGAGAAGCGGGCCAAGATCATCCACGCTTCGGGCGAGTTCGAGGCTTCCAAGATGCTCAGTGAGGCGGCTCGCATCATCGGGCAAGAGTCGGCTACCTTGCAGTTGCGCTACCTGCAAACGCTCACCGAGATAGCCTCGGAGCGCAACTCGACCATCGTTTTCCCGTTTCCCATCGAACTGCTCAGTTTGCTGCCCCACGTTCCCGGCTTGTCAAGCTCAAACGGCAGAGGCCCCAGGGCGGAGCCTGCACCCGGCCCCTCTACACCACCCGTGCCTGATGAGGAGGTCGTGTCGGAGGGCGAGACCAACATCGCGGGCAGCGCCTTGCCTGAACACCACCGGCTGATCGAGCCGGAAGCGGCTCAGGAAGCGCATGCCGAGGTCACCAAAGAGCATGCCCGCTTCATGGAGGGCGACATAAAGACCACCAGCGACAGAGAGGAACCTCTGCCGGGGCGTGGGTAGGCGCTTGAACAGGCTGCCCTCATGGGCTATAATCTAAAGGCGCGCCCGTAGCTCAGGCGGATAGAGCACTGGCCTCCGAAGCCAGGTGCGGGGGTTCGAGTCCCTCCGGGCGTACCATCTGTGGCCTGAGAAGGGCGGCTTGCGACGCGGCACTCAGCGAACAATTGCCCCTATTCCGAGTGAAGTTCGACCAGCGCGTCGGCGATGCGGTATATCTCCTGTGCTAAACGTTCAGCGGAGGCTATCCGCTCAACCCACGCTTCGGCTGATGTATACCCCAGCGCGGCGTGCAGCGCTTGTAGCTGTGCCGCGAATTCGGGTTTCTCGGCGACGGGAGCATCATTCTGTAGCACGAGATAAGATTCGCCGGCCAGCGCCGTGATCCAAAACACCGCTTCCCGATGATTTCCTTCACTGATCATCTCCTGGGTCGCCTCGGTGAGATAGGGCCGTAGATGGGGACGGATTGTGAATCCATACGGCGTTGGCGTTTGATAGACCTCGACTGATCGGTCGAAGGCGATCACGCTCCGGGACAACATCGCCTGAACGTCCGCACGGCTCATGTGTGCCGATCCAAACAGCGTGAGCGCTGCCTCGTGCAGGTCAGGCCGCCCTTGACCGTTGAGCAGTTCGCCCAACAGGGCCAGCGTGCGCCGGGTGGTAGGGCGCTTAAGTTGAGCGACGGCAAGCAGCCCACTGAGCGCGTTGAGGAATGACCACACGGAGTCCAGGCGCTCAGTAGGAGTGGCTGCTTGGCGCATAGCGGCGAGATGCTTATCTGCCAACGCCTTTTCCTTTTCGCAGCGTGCCTGTATCCAGCGGCGGCGGCCATATTCCGCAGCGACGGTCTGTTGCAGAGGTGCGAGTATCCCGCTAGGGTCGGCCAGAATCTGCGTGGCTGCCATGTTGGGACCATGGCTGGGGTTCGACAGCACTGCTTCAGCATCCTGGTGGGCTTCGAGGTCCAGCGAGATGACCTCCAGCATGAGACCCCGGTAGAAGACCTCCACTGTGTCATCTTGCGCGCCCCTGGGCAACACCACGACTACATCAACATCACGGTACAGTGGAAATAGCGCATCTGCCGGCAACGTTGTTATCCCGGCCCACAGATAAGCGCCCGCAAAGTCCGGTAGGTGACGTGCGTGGAGGTCTACCCACTCCAGCACAATTTCTACGACTTCTCTAACAGGCAAGACTGCGCTACTGCCCGCTAGGGCTGCGTGTGTTGTTTCCTGCGCCTGCATTGGAATGTCTCCAGTGTCGTGGCTCATAGTGAAAGTCGCGGCATCACAGCATCTTCCTACCAGTCAACGGCCCATTCTCGGCTAGACATAGCCGTAGTACCGAGGCGGTTAGCTCTGCCCTCATTATATAGTATTTTTGTGAGGGGTAGGAGAAGCACTTAGCTTTAATTCTTCCCAATACTGTGTGCTTGTGTAGCATTGTAGCCCGTGCGAATTTGTTCTATACTTCACTCAAATGCTGAAGTCGCAGCTTTGCGCCTTGCATGAGCAGCCCCTTCCCAGGGGAGGCACAGTATCTCCCCTGTCGCTTGAGCCTGGACCCCGCTTGACATCCTTCCTCAAACCTCAACCTCAACGGCCTGAAAGCCTATCCGACACCCTGCGGCTGCATGCATCCGCAGTTGCGGCGCTGCTTGTTGTGACGGCGGCAATCTGGCTGTCGGCCTGCAATCCCGCACCACAGGCCCCCACAGCCGATGCGGTAGCCGGCTGCTGGAAACAGATACCCGCGCCCACCGTAGGGGCAGCCTACACCGATCTTACGGCTATACACGCCCTCTCGCCAGACGATGTGTGGGCCGTGGGCAGCGCAGGCACGCCCGGCGGCGACCTGTCGCGCACGCTGACGATGCACTGGAACGGCGCGCAGTGGAGTATCGTGCCCAGCCCCAACGGTCCCAACCCCGACACCGGACGCAACAGCTTGTACGCCGTGTCCGGGTCATCGCCCGATAACGTGTGGGCGGTGGGCGCGTACACCAGGGGCGGTAGCCAGTTTCGCAGCCTCGCTATGCGCTGGGACGGCTCGCGGTGGAGTATCGTGCCCACACCTGACCTCGGAGAGCACGACGACGAGCTGAAGGCGGTGCTGGCGTTCGGCCCGGCTGACGTGTGGGCCGTAGGCAGCTACTTGACGAGCGAGCAAGTAGACGGCCACATGGTCATCCTGCACTGGGATGGCATGACCTGGAACCGCCAACCCCTCCCCCTGAACGTAACCCACACCCTCCTCAGCATCGCTGCTCGCGCTCCCGACGACATCTGGGCGGTGGGCACGCAGGTGCTCCACTACAACGGCAAGAACTGGCGCATACTCCCCACCGACGAGAGCGCCTACTTCGACGGCGTGACGGTACGCGGCAAGGACGATGTGTGGATAGTCGGCAACGACGGCAGCAACGCCCTCACTTTGCACTGGGACGGCTCTCGGTTGAACATTGTGCCCGTGCCCGCCCCTGCCGGCCAGGCTTTCCTGCACGAAACGGTGGCCTTGCCCAACGGCGACATCTGGGCGGTGGGAGAGGCTGTAGACGACCCAGCACGCCGGGGAGCCGTCATTATGAAGTGGACGGGCGAAAGCTGGACGCTTTACCCCAACCCCTTGCCTGATGTGGACTCACGTCTGCAAGGGGTTACTCAGGCAGGCGGCAGTCTTTGGGCGGTCGGCTCGCAGTCCACCGAAGGAAACAGCAAGGCCCTGTTTTTGCGCTACCGAGGCGAGCCGTGCGGGGGCGGCAAACCGCATGCCGGGGCGGTTCCCGCTCCCCAACCTACACTACACACACTTCTCCATGCTGCACCTCAAGTAGGCTTGCATTCTCCAGGAAGTGCGGGTCGAATCCGGCAAGGTCAGTGGTGGTGATGAGCGACTGATACCGGCCCTGGCTTATGGTGTCGAGCAGAAAGCCCCGACGCCGAGTGTCCAATTCGGATAGGATGTCGTCGAGCAGGAGGATAGGGGTGTCGCCCGTCTCGGCGGTCATCAGGTCTACTTCGGCCAGTTTGAGGGCCAGCACAGCGGTGCGCTGCTGCCCGCGCGAGCCGTAGGCGTCCAGGGGCAGGAGTTGGCCTGAACCGGCCCCAGGGTCGCCCAGTTGGAAAGCTACGTCGTCGCGGTGCGGGCCAAGCAGCGACATGCCCCGACGCACCTCGTTGGACCGCATTTCGGTGAGTTGCCGCCGGAACTCCTCTGCGATCTGCTCGGTGTGCCGCTCCAGGTGCGGTATGCGCCCACGCAGGGTAGAGTCCGCATATGAGACCCCACCAGGCTCGCCCTCATTGGGGCCGGCCAGGGCTGTTTCCGCCTCCATCTGAGCCAGCAGGTCGGGCATAAGCGCCTGCCGAGCGGTGGGGGCGACATCCGACTTGTAGGCGACGTGCAGGCGCAGTTCGGCGGTGGGGCGGCGCTCTCGCAGCATACGGAGGGTACTTTCCTGCCCTACGGCCTCCGTGCCCACCAGCCGGTGATGCACCGCCTCGGCCCGGTGCGATAGGCGTGCGGTGAAAACCTCCCGCCGCAGAGCTATGTAGGCCCCATGCCGCACAAGCTCCTCGTCCCAGTAGGCCATCTCTTCGGCCACGTCCCGCGAGTTGTGGTTGCGCCCTTGCTCCCGCAGCCCTCTGAGCAGCGAATTACGCTGGGCCAGTATCTTCATATACTGCGATAGAAGGCGCACATAGCGGTGGTCCATCTGCGAGATGGTCACGTCCATGTAGCGGCGGCGCAGGGTGGGCGGGCCGGTCACGAGGTCTACATCCTGGGGAGTAAATAGCACCACGTTGGCCTGGCCCACCAGGTCAAGCGCGCGGCGTGCCACCCCGTTCACCTTGATACGCTTGCGCGCGGCATACGACCCGGCGATGCCCCCAGGACCCTCCGGCGCTTCGTCGCGCACGATCAGGATTTCCACAGCGAGCGGCCCGCGCGCCCTCTCTACCTGAGCCGAGATGCGGGAGAAAGGGGGGCTGCCCAGGTCGCATGCTGCGGCGAAGTTCACCAGTTCAAGGTCCGAGGAGGCACGGGGCGAGCGGGTGGTCGCCAACATGTAAACCGCTTCGAGCAAGGAAGTCTTGCCCGAAGCGTTGTCGCCCTGCAACACCGTCACCCCAGGCGACACCTCCAACATGAGGTTGCGGTAGTTGCGAAACTCGCTGAGGGTGAGGGAGTACACGTGCATAGCAATCAGAAATTGGAGGCCACAACCGTAAACCTTCGGCCTAACGTCTGTAGCGGGTTGCCCCTGCCGTCTTGTCTTTGTTGAGGCGGCGATTTAGGTGCAGACCTTCCAGGGCGAACTCTACGGCGGCGGCTACGGCGGCGGGGTTGGCGCCGGCTTCCAGCTTGACCAGGGCGTTACGCAGGCCCTTAAGGTCGGCTGCCTGGTGGACGTACTCCATCGAGGGCAGCGTATCGCTCACCTCTATCGTCAGGCCATTGTGGAAGCGTGTTACCACGTCGTCGAAGTCGCCTACCGAGAAGCGGCGGTTCCAGGCGGCTACAATGGCTCCTTGCACCAACTTGTCCACCACCTTCTCCTCCCGCACGTCACCCACCGACTCCAGTTCGA
>JBBSIX010000164.1:0-7484 GCA_038231875.1 Chloroflexia bacterium
CAACGCGGTGCTGAACCGCTTCCCGGAGCCTAACAAATCGGTGGCGGCCCTCAGCGTGGCTTTCTCGCTGGCGCTGGTCTACGAAGCCTCGCACATCTCGATGATAGACCTGTCTACCGCGCTGTCCAGCGACCTGCGGACCTTTCGCATGCTCAAGCGGTTCTACATAGTGATGGCAGGCATACTGCTGGCGCTTGCCTCCATCATCGCCTTTTCGCCTTTGTACGACCTGATCGTGCGCGGCCTGATGAACCAGCCCTCTAATGTAGCCGAGGCAGCGCGCCCGGCGCTATGGGCATTCCTGCTTTGGCCGATACCGATTGGCTGGCGGCGGCTGTGCCAGGGCGCGCTCATCAAGCACGGCCACCCCAAGCCGGTGGGGGCGGGGGGCATCGTCAGGCTGGCGTCGCTTGGGGCGGCGCTGCTCTTTTTTGGCTGGCTGGGCACCAGCGTTGTTCACATAGAGCCTGCGGCTATCGCCGTGCTCTCGATGCTGGTGAGCGTGACGGCGGAGGCGGTAGCTGTGCAAGGCTGGACGCTGCGGATCATGCGTACCATGCCCGAAGCCACCCCCGGCAAACCTGCCCCGACCTGGGCCGATATACGCCGCTTTTTCTTCCCTCTTAGCGGCACCTCCATCATGAGCACCCTGGTGCAACCCGTCTTGAGGGCCGGCATCGCCTCGGCTGCGGTGGCCTGGGCCGCATCGCCCACCGACGGCTCGGTGGCTGTCGCCGTTGCCGGGTATCAGACGGCCTGGAGCCTGGCCTTCCTCGCCTTCGGCCCCACCCTCAGCATGACGCAAGCCTCTATCGCTTGGAGCGGCAGCCCCGACCCCGATGTACGGGCGCGCGGCCCCAGGGTAATCATGGCGATGGGTGTCGGCCTAGCCGCGCTTATGGCCTTGTTCGCCTTTACTCCCCTCGCCCACTGGATATTCGCCAACCTTATAGACGCCCCGCCCCGCACGGCACAGACGGCCGCAGAAGTGGCCCGGTGGCTTGTGCCGATGCCAATCCTGCATTCCATCTCTTTCATGCTGCGCGGGAGGCTGATAGCCCTTCGCATGCCCCAGAAGGTGCGCCGCGCCCAATTCTTTGACCTGCTGACCATCGTGGCCGTTATAGCCCTGGCTACCACACCGGGCAGCCCTCTCGTAGCCATGCTGCACGGCGCATCCGCCGGCCCTCTGGCTGCGGCGGCCTACAACTTGATGTTGTGCGTGGATATCGGGGTGCTGCTGTTGAGCTTGAGGGGGCGGTCTACTGCTTCAGGTTAGGGCTGCAGTAGATGCGGTTGTACCGGCGCATTCTCCCTTATAATAGGGCTAACTACTTTGCCCCAGGAGCTTGACGTTTGCCGCCCTCCCACACCGATAATGCGCCGCTTGTGCTCACCATAGATATAGGTTCGTCCTCGCTACGCACCAACCTGTTTACCGCAGCCGGGCATCAGTTGGAGCGCTGCGAGGCGCAGTTGGAGTACGAGGTGCGAGTCACGCCGGACGGCGGGGTAGAGATTGAGCCGGAGGCCCTGCTTGAGCGCATCTTCTCGGCAGTAGACACCACCCTGGCGTGTGCGGGCAAGTTGGCCGGGCAAGTAGCGGGCGTAGGGGTGTGCTCGCTGGTGTCGAACGTGATGGGCATAAACGCCAAGTGCGAGCCTACCACCCCTATTTACACCTGGGCCGACACCCGCAACGCAGCCGAGGCCGCCGACCTGCGCGCTACCCTCGACGAAGCCGCCATACACCAGAGAACAGGCTGCCCAATCCACAGTTCCTACCTGCCCCCTCGCCTGCTCTGGTTGAGGCGCACCGTGCCCCAGGCATACACCCGCACCGAACGTTGGATATCAATGGGCGACTGGCTGCAACTGCGGCTGTTCGGGCAAATGGCGCAAAGCTTGTCGGTAGCCTCCTGGAGCGGCCTGCTCAACCGTCACACCCTCGACTGGGATGAAGAGTGGCTCCGCTACCTCGACTTGCCGAGAGAGAAGCTGCCGCCCCTGGCAGATGCCGATGCTCCTATGCGGGGGCTGGGCGGGGAGTACGCCACGCGATGGCCCCAACTTCGGGATGTGCCCTGGTTCCCTTGCGTGGGCGACGGAGCCGGCGGCAATGTGGGGAGCGGCTGCTGGGGCGAGGAGGCGCTGGCGGTGCAGGTGGGCACGAGCGGGGCGATGCGCGCCCTGCTACCGGGCGACGTAGGTGAGGTTCCCCAGGGCCTGTGGCTCTACAGGCTGACCCGCGACGAGGCGTTGCTGGGGGGCGCGCTGTCGGAAGGGGGCAACCTGCTGGCCTGGCTTCGCGCCACACTCAACGTGGCCGACTGGTCTGCCCTCGAGAGGGACGCCGCAGGGCTGGCTCCCGACTCGCACGGCCTGACCCTGCTGCCGTTCATCGCCGGAGAGCGCAGCCCCGGTTGGAACCCCGCCGTTCGCGCTACTATAAGCGGGCTTTCCCTCTCCACCCGTCCGGTTGACATTGTGCGCGCCGCGCAGGAAGCGGTGGCCTACCGATTCGGCCTCATATATGTAGGTTTGCGTGAGATGCTGCCGCCGCCGAACAAGGTGGTGGCGAGCGGGGGTGCGCTGCTCAACAGCCCCGGCTGGGTAAGCATGCTGGCCGACGTGCTGGGTGTGCCCGTCACGGCTTCCGGTGAGCAGGAGGCTAGCTCGAAAGGCACAGCAATGTTGACCCTGCGTTCTCTGGGCTTGATAAGCGACTTCGGGGACGTGCCTGTATTGCTTGGAGAAACGTACAGCCCGGATGCTGTCCGGCACGAAGTGTACACACTGGCTATAGAGCGGCAAAGAAAGCTGTACGAGGCCTTGGAGAGGTAGGACGTAGATGTTCAGGTTCGGGGTGCAGGGCAAAGCTCCATGCGAGGCGCCAAGAATGGGACGGGCCTGGACTACACAGGGAGTATCACGGCTCCACCTTAAATCCGACCGCTTATCCAACGCCCTACTGGTGATTACCCACATCTCACGCGGTGCTTGATAACTCTGCCGGCAGGTGAGAATTACTATGCCTTGTCATTCCGAGCACAGCGAGGAATCGTGCGTCAGTATGACAGTAGGCATATACATGGATCGGTGCGGAATAACACAGAGCAGGTATTCCACCACCCAGTATCATGCTCCACCGGCTGATTCCTCACTTCGTTCGGAATGACAGTCTATACTATGTTCTGTTTTCGCCGGCAATGCGGCCCAACATAGCTTGAGATGTGGGTAATCACTAGACACACTACCATTGACATAGGTACTTGGCATTTGTATACTTACACAGCAGAGGATTGTACTGCTTCGACGAACGTTTTGAGGACAACGAATGGATGAGAAAGAGCTAATCTTGCACCCTGACCGGCAAGGGCTAAGAATGATACTAGGCGACCTCGAAGCCGATATCATGGACGTCATATGGAGCCGGTGCGGGGCTGATAAAGAGCGCTGGTGTACAGTGCGCGATGTTTATGAAGCGATGCGCGAAGACCGCCGCATCGCCTACACCACAGTCATGAACACCATGACACGCCTGGCTAAGAAAAGTGTTCTAGAAAGTACTCGCCGAGACCTCCCTTATCTGTACCGGCCTCGCCAGAGCCGCGACGATTTTATTCACAGCGTGGTGGGACACGTAGTTGAGCGGTTGCTGGTACAGTTTGAAGGGCCTGCACACACTGCCCTCGAAAGCTACGCCGGCATCCACCCTGGTGAAAAGGACAGGCTGAACTGCTTATTGGAAGAAATCGCCAGGCGCCGCGCAGAGAGCGGCTCCTCCGAGCTAAGTGAGAGCGACCTCTAGTGCACACGCTCTTAATCCTGCTCTCTCTCTCATTGGCATCCGGTGTATGCTGCCTCTGCATAGCTTTTCTGCGAACAGAACGCTCCTCGGCCGCGCGCCGTGCCGTGCAGTTGGTTGGGCTGTTCGTGCCGGTCTGCATACTAGGGCTACTCGGGGTTGTCATGGCCCATTTTCTGGTGAAAACCTGTTTTATTGGCGCCCCGCCGCCTGATGTGGCGCTTTCGAGGGTTCTTTCAGGTGTGGGCGCTGTGGGCATCCTTGCGGCCCTTGCGCTAAACACCGTTCGTGCTCTACTCTTGCCTGTTCACATGAGGAGGCACACCTGGCAAGCGCCTGTGTGGTTGCAAAGTAGAGTAGCTACCCTGGCAGCGCAGGCAGGGCTGCGGGGGCGCCCTGACGTGAGGGTCTCACTCGACGCACGCCCCTGGGCTTTGGTAACAGGACTACTGCGGCCTTGTGTGGTTATCTCAAGCGGGTTGGCATCTCTCCTGGACCGCGAAGAACTGGATGCTGTTTTGTGGCACGAATTGGCGCACATAAGTCGCCGCGATCTTTTGTATACCGCGCTGGCCGGTGTGCTGAGCGATCTGACCTGGTTTCTGCCGATGACCCGCTATCTATATGGACTGCTGGTGGCCGAACAGGAATTGGCTTGCGACGACCATGTAAGGAACGAATCGCACCGCCTTGCCCTGGCAAGCGCCCTCACACGTGTGCGCCATGCTCAGGTGAAGCCGGCGCCCTCTCCCCAGGGTGCGCTCTCTTTTTTCGCGGCTCCGCGCCGGGGCAGCGGCTGTAGTAACTTTGAGGCCAGGGTGCGTAGGCTGCTTGACCCCCCCGGCACCCCAACAGTTACTATGCCTTTCCGTACCGTGTGGACGGTAGGGGCGGCGGCAGGTTTCTTTGCATTGGTTCAATTTGGCGCAATTCTAGCTGCTATGGAAAGTATGGGATGCGGCGCATCTCAGTTCCTGATGGTTATGCCTTAGTAGCACTCTGAAAGTTTCTCGACACTCGATAACTGATAACCCCATGCTGATAGGAGCTTAGTAGTATGATTTGGATCTTTTCTGTCGTTGCGGTACTTGCGATAAGTGGGGCCATAGGTATGCACCTGGCTCACTTTCGCGAAGCCTATACGGAAATGACGGGCATGATGGCGGGCATGACAATGGGCATGCTCAACGGTTTTGTTCTGGGGTTTGCTCTAGCCGCCGCGACTAACAGCATGTTCTGGGGCAACCTGGTCGGTATCATCCTGGGTCTGGGACTTGGTGTTTACTTTGGCCGCCCAGGTGGGGTTATGGGCGTGATGGACGGCGGCATGGGCGGGGTCATGGGCGGTTCTATGGGCGCAATGCTGGCGGTTATGCTGGCGTTTCCCAAAGAGTACTTGTACTGGACAGCCAGCCTGCTGGGAGCTATCTACGTGGCCGGTATGGTGGGTCTCGTCATACTCATTGAGAGAAGCGCACCCGGACATGCCGCGCTCCATCGTCTTGCGCCTTTCTTCACCAGGGCTATCTTGTTGGAGATGGCAGAGGCGTCCCAGGCAGCCGCGTTAGCCGACGAACCTACCGGCGCAGTAGAAACCGATTATGGCCTGAGCGTGAGCGCCCCAGGCCGCAGTGGAGAGAGAGAAAACCCTGCAAAGCAAAGAAAGTTGGTAGACTACTATGCTTTGCTTGATATAAGCCATAACGCAAGCCATGATGATGTAACAGAGGCTTACCTGGAGGCTATAGAGGGCGCCGATGAGGCGCATGCCGCCAGGTTAGAGCGCGCCTGGGAGGTACTTACCGACCCACAACGGCGTCGCTCCTACGACCGAAAACTGGCAACGAGCGAGATCCCGCCCCGTCCCATAGATGTTCCTACTCCTTCTGTAGCAGCAGCCGCAGCACCTATATCGCCCGGCCGGCGGTCCGTACCGGTGACCGTTCAGGTTCCCGGCAAGGAAGTTGCAGCGCAGCCGGGCCGCGGGACCGGCGGACAAGCCACGAACGGGGCGACTAAAGGCAGTGCAGGAGGTAGCTCAGGCGGTAAGAATTCTCAAAACCGGCGGGGGGACAATGCCGGCGGCAAGGGCGCTGCACGGAAACAAGGGCAAGGAAGCAGGCAGACAGCACAAAAGCGGCAGGTTGGGTTTGCTGCCTTGCCGCAGCAGCGCAGGGCTTCACCAGTTTCCTGGGTGGGTGGATTGGCGCTCGTAGTTATCTTGTTCGGGCTGGGTTGGTGGGTACTGAGCACGGGCGCGGCTGCCGGTGCGGGTCGGGGTGCGGGAACGGTGGCCGGGGTGCAATCGGGCGCAGGTGGTGAATCTCTTGCACAACTGGATTCGCAAGCGGTAGTTGCGCCAGTAGGCACTGACGGCAAGCAGACAATAGACATTGTGCTTGACAGCGCCACATTCCAGTACAAACCGAGCGTGGTCAAAGTGAAGCAAGGGATACCCGTACACTTCAACCTTTCAGTTATCAACGGTGACCCTGGCTGAGGTCGCCTGGTTGCGCTCCGAGGTCTCGGAGCATCAGGCGTGGCTTCTCCCGATCAGGCGACAACTATGGACTTTACGCCGTCGCAGGCGGGCACTTTCGAGATGACATGCGGCATGGGCATGTTTGGCCCCGGATACGTGGTTGTAACGCAGTAAGGGAAAAATGGATACACGGAACGACACATCCCTAACCGGCGACGACACCAAGCAGTCAGTAGATCATACCGAGTTCGATCATGACCCGGCGACGGCAGGCGCAAGGCTCCCCGCGCTGCCGGCGGGTCTACGACGGCTCCAACTCGGTGCGGCCATTCTCGTGCTCCTCGCACTTCCGGCGGCCGGCGCCTGGCTGTTAAGCGCCGGCAGAGCCGGCGGCACTCTCCCCACCGGCCCCCGCGTAGGCTCCTTTGCGCCCGATTTCACCCTGAGTGATGTGCAAACCGGGAAGCCGGTACAGCTCTCGTCGCTGCGCGGCAAGCCGGTTTGGCTGAATTTCTGGGCTACATGGTGCCCACCCTGCAAGGCTGAGTTGCCCATTATGCAGGAGAAGTACGAGAAGTATAGGGATCGGGGTCTTTCTATCGTGGGAATAGATATGCGCGAAGACCCCGCCCAGGTAAAGCAGTTTACAACCAAGCAGGCCTATAAGTGGTTCTTTGTGGTGGACACTGACGGGGCGGTCACAAACAGGTACTTTACCGAAGGCATACCCACGCATCTGTTTGTGGACGCAGAAGGCGTGATACAAGCAATAAACGTCGGCGAGCTTACAAGCAGCACGATGGAGGTGTTCCTCGGCAAAATCATCAGCAACAAGGGGAACTGAGTACCTGACTGAACACCATGTCGAATCAGCTCTGGTTGGAAACAGCCGCAGCCTAGATAGCCGAGACGTGGAAGGGAGGAGTCGGCTAAGTGCGGCGTTGACGACAGTCTCTGCCGTTGACCGGATTTCTGCAGGTTCGGCTAGTCGGGCAAATAGCGCGCACTCACATCCTACTGCATCCTACTGCATCCTACTGTATAATTGCTTATCTTAGAGACTGTCTGAAAAGGGGTGACGGTCGGGTAGGAGAGAGGGTACACTTGGGGTATGAACAACCAAACATACCCTACTGACCTGACCGACCGTCAATGGGAGTGTATCAGAAAGTACATTCCTCCCGCAAAGCCTGG
>JBBSIX010000165.1:0-7482 GCA_038231875.1 Chloroflexia bacterium
AGCACGTAAGCACAAATGGAGGCCTCGAGAAAGCTATCCTATGCTTTTGTACCCTCAATCTGCTACACATTTGTGCCTGCAAACCCCTTAAGTTCGCGCCTATGGAGACCATCTGTTCCAACTAATTCAGTGAAAGGTGCAAATGCTGTATATTGCCGGCATGAACAATAGCAAGATAGCCCCCACAATCTCTGCCGAGCAGCATACCAGCAAGCTTCCCTTGCCGTCCTTGCCGAGTGAAAGGGTGGTAGGAGAGATCGAGGAATTCCTGCGGCAAATGATTAGGCAGATGCCCCCTGACCCACAAGAGATGGAGCGCAATGGACCCGGACGCCCGCGCATCATGCCCTCCATGTGCTTGTGGGCAGGTCTTCTGGTGTGTGTGTTGCGAGGGTTGGGCAGTCAACGAGCTTTGTGGCGACTGTTGAACAAGGGCAACTTCTGGTTCTACCCCAGAATGGCTGTGTCCGACCAAGCAGTGTACAAGCGCCTGGAAGAGGGCGGCGCCACTCCCATGCAGCGCTTGTTCCAGCAGGTCAGCATGGTACTTGCCCAACGTCTTGCCCCTTTCGAGAGCGCCCACTTGGCCCCTTTCGCGTCTGGGGTGGGGGCGCTCGACCAGAGCACTCTCGACCAAGTAGCACGTACTCTGCCTGCACTGCGTGGTTCCCCACCAGCAGACCCCCTCTTGTTGCCCGGCAAGCTCTCTGCCTTGTACAACATACGTCAGCAGCAGTGGAAAGAGATCAAACTCCTCGAGAACCCCACCCAAAACGAGAAAGTGGCTGCACGCGATACGTTGGAGAGGTTGATAGAGGAAGGAGTAGAGGAGGGGAGCCTGATCCTGGCGGACCTGGGCTACTTTGGCTTTGAGTGGTTCGACTGGCTCACAGACCACAAGATGTGGTGGGTGAGCCGCTTCCGAGCTCGCACCTCCTTTGAGGTGATACACCGCTTCTACACAGGAGAGGACGAGCAGGGACGCCCTTTCTCCGACAACCTGGTGTGGTTGGGAGCATATCGTGCGGACCGTGCTGCACATGCTGTGAGAATGGTCACTTTTTGGCAAGGTACGACAGAGTACAGCCACATCACCTCGGTGCTTGACCCACACAAGCTGAGCATGCTTGACATAGCGGGTGTGTACGCTCGCAGATGGGACATCGAGATGGCCTTCAAGTTGGTGAAGAGGTACTTGGGCTTGCACATGCTGTGGAGCGCAAAGCCAGTGATAATCCAGCAGCAGGTGTGGGCAGTGCTGATCATCTCCCAGATAATGCAAGCCTTTCAGATGGAGATTGCCGCTCGTGCGGGAGTGGACCCCTTCGAGGTGTCCATGCCTCTGCTGGTGGAGTACATGCCCCGCTTCGTATACACAGGGGAGGACCCTGTGACCGTATTCGTACAGCAGGGTAGGGAGTTGGGCTTTATTCGCCCTTCCAGACGCACCATCATCCGAGCGCCTGCCTTTGATGCCGCCAACATCATGCCTGTGCCTCCTGAACTGTTGTTGTTGCGTCAACCTCGTTACTCTCATCGTAATTGTGCTTCCCGCCACCCTTTGAGGAATTAGTTGGAACTGATGGAATTGGCTACGCCCAATGGTGGTTCTGCTTCGCATTCAGGCCCCTACAACGAACACTTACCCCAAGCGAGCGCCGCATGAACCCAAAGGTATATCCCGCATGGGACATTATGGCTATTTACCCGAGGGTGCATCGCGCCTATAATCAAGGTAGAGACCAGATTAGGGAGAAATATGCCATGCTCATCAAGCGGATCGAAGGAGTACAAGCTAACAAAGGCATCCCAGACAGCCCCTCGCCGGGCGTAGAACCTGTGGTTCTGCCAGGCGCTCAGGCCAACAAAGGGGCCTCCCCCACCGAGGTGATGCCGGGCACGGGTACTGCGCCCCTGCCGCGCAACACGGTGCTCCAGGGACGCTACGATGTAGAGGAAGTGCTGGGTGTGGGCGGCATGAGCACGGTCTACAAAGCGCGCGACTTGCGCTTTACGACGGTGTCTCGCTATTGTGCTATCAAGGAGATGCCCGACAACTCGCCCGATATGCGTACCGGCCAGATACGCCTCGCCAACTTCGAGCGCGAAGCCTCTATGCTGGCGACCCTCTCGCACCCAGGTATACCCAAGATATACGACTTCTTCTCGTCGCATGGCCGCGTTTATCTGGTGCTGGAGCATATAGACGGCAAAGACCTGGAATCACAGTTGCAACACAGAGAGCACCCGATGCAGGAGGAGGAAGTGCTGCATCTGGCTGTGCAGATTTGCGACGTGCTGGAGTACCTGCACGGCCACCAACCCCAACCTATCGTCTTCCGCGACCTTAAACCGTCCAACATTATCATCAGCGGCGACGGCAAGGTTACGCTGATAGACTTCGGCATCGCCAAAGTGTTCCAGTCGGACAAGCGGGGCACGATGATCGGCACCGAAGGGTATGCCCCGCCCGAACAGTACCGGGGCCTGGCCGAGCCGCGCGGCGATATTTACGGCCTGGGCGCGACGATGCACCACCTGCTCACCAAGTCGGACCCGCGCACTCAGACCCCATTTACCTTTTCCGAGCGGCCAATCCGCAAGTTCAACCCCCGTGTGTCGGAGTACACCGAGTCGATTATTTTGCGGGCGGTGGAGTACGATATAGACCGCCGGTGGCCCAGCGCGCCTGCTTTTCGCCAGGCAGTCATGCAAAGCAGCGTGCTCGACCCCAAGCTGAAGCGTCGCCAGTCCGGGCCGCTCAACGAAAGCCAATCGTCGCTCCTGGACCAGCCGTTCGTGCCCAGTCTCTCCGGCTCCGGTTCGGCTAGCGGTATGCTGACCACGCCCGAACTCCTCACCAACAGCGCAGGCATGTCCAGCGGTGTGTTGCTTACGCCGAGCGCCGCGCCCACAAGGGACCGCACGGCATCTCCTATCGGGGCCGACGGCGCACAGGTGCTGTGGAGCTTTACGGCTGACGACGAGATACGGTCTTCCCCTTTGTGCAGCCGGGGTGTGGTGTTCTTTGGCTCGTACGATACCAACCTGTACGCCCTCAATGCCAAGAGCGGCGACTTCCTGTGGAAAGCGCCCACCAAAGCGGGCATTTGTTCATCCCCCACTCTGGTGGACGACCTTGTGGTGGTCGGCTCTGAAGACAGCTACATGTACGCCTTCGATGCAAGGCGAGGCTCCGTCGCCTGGACCTACCGGACGGGCGCGGCGATACGCTCGTCGCCCAAAGTGTACAAAGATATGGTCTTTGTCGGCTCGGACGACCAAAATATATACGCTCTACAGGCCGACACCGGTCAGATAGTGTGGAAGTACCGCACCTGGAACTTCGTGCGCTCCTCGGCGACGATCAAGAACGGGCTGGCAATAATTGGCTCCAGCGACGGCAACCTGTATGCCCTCGACACCTTGAGCGGTACGCTCAAGTGGAAGCTGCATACACTAGGAGCTATTCTCAGCACGCCTCTGGTGGTGGGCAACACCGTGATAGTGGGGTCGTTGGACAACTACATATACGCCGTAGACGCCGACACCGGCTTCACATCATGGCGGTTCGAGTGCCAGCGCCCGGTATCTTCGTCGCCGGCGGTGATGGGCGAGCGTGTGTTGGTAGGCTCCACCGATGGCTATATGTATGCCCTCGACGCCCATTCCGGTCGCCTTATCTGGAGCTACGACGCGGGCAGCCAGATCACCTCGTCGCCGCGTGTGTCGCCTGTGAGCGACAATGTTTACTTCGGCACCGGCAGCAACTACGTCAACGCGCTGGACGTGATCTCAGGCGAACTGAAGTGGCGCTACCGCACGCGCGGGCCGGTTGTTTCGTCGCCGGCCATAGAGGACGGCATCGTCTATATCGGCTCGTTGGACCGCAAGCTATACGCACTTGCTATGTAAGTACTCGGTACTTGCTGTGGAGAGAAGATGGCGAAAGTAGTAATCATACATGTTATAGGTGAAGACCCGATCCTCGCCGACATCGAGGAATTGCCCAAACCGAGCGACCAGTTCGTAGAGTTCACCAACCCACGCAAGCGCGACGGCAAGTCTATAGCTTACGTAACGACGGGGGCCAAGTCGTTCATGTTCCCCTGGCACCGCCTATCGTTCATCGAGGTGATGACCGCCGAGGCCGAACACGAGGAGATAATCGAGTTCTTCCGCGAAGACCGATAAGGCTGGATAGAAGTGCATTAAGGTTAATGTTCACCCTTGGGACGTGATCAGAGCAGGCCCCTACACCCGCTACACTCATATCCCAAATCCGGCCCCTTACTGGTGATTACTCACATCTCAAGCTACGTATGCAATCTTGTTGGGAAATGGAGAACTACTACACTTTGTCATTCCGAATGAAGTGAGGAATCAGTGGGTGGAGCATGATAGTTAGCGGTAGAGTACCTTCTTTGCCGGCAGTGCAAGGCACAGCACTTTTTATCCCGACTGTCATGCCGGCGTACTGATTCCTCACTTCGTTCGGAATGACAAAGTGTAGTATGGAAGTACTTACCCAACAGGGTAGCCCGGCCTGCGGCATAGCTTCAGATGTGGGTAATCACCAGGCCCCTTACTCTTGGTGCAGCGTTGGCGCAAAATCTAACGCTCAGGTATCATAGATACGCACCATGCGTATCTTGCTACTGTTGCTCCTTCCTATCGGCGACACTCTTTTCACCACGCCTGCCATCCATGCGCTCCGCAGGCGCTACCCCGACGCTGAGATAACCGCGTTGGTCTATCCGACCAACCTGGGCATACTCAGGAACAACCCCGATATAGACCGCTTTCTCTTGTGGCCCACAAGAGAGAGCTTCCCAGGGCTGCGGGGCGTGCTCAAGCTCTTTTGGGAGTTGCGCCGCGCTCATTTCGATCTGGCGGTAGAGTTTTGCAGCTATATCACCTGGGTCACAAAGTGGAGCGGCATACCCCGGCGCACCCATATGCACATGCCGCGCTTCTGGTGGGTATTACCCTGGGCGGGGCGCGAATGGCGCAAGCGCCACGCTGTGGAGCACTACGCCGGCCCTATACTCAGGCTGGACATCCCGGTAGAAGATTGGGAACTTCGCATTTCCCCGACTCAAGAGGAGGAAGACAAGGCGCAACTGTGGCTGGACCGCTACAAGGTCGGCAGCGACGAACTATTGGTCGGGATACACCCCGGCGGCGAGGGCCTATGGGGGCGCAAGCAGTGGAGCGTCGAGCGGTTCGCCTGTGTAGCCGACGGGCTGGCCGACCGGGTAGGCGCACGCATCGTCATCATGGGGGGTAAGGGTGATGCGGAATCGGCAGCCGAGCTGGCCTCAAGCACCCGCGCACCCCTCATCAACGCTGTGGGCCAGACTACATTGGGCGAAACCGCCGCCCTCCCCCGCGGGTGGGCCATCTTTATCGGAAACGACTCCAGCCCTCTGCACATCGCCGCAGCAGTGGGCACGCTTGTAGCGGGCATCTATGGCCCTACCGATCCCCGCAGCTACCACCCCTGGGTCGCGGGCGGCGCGGAAGGGGAAGACTACGCGGTTGTGCGGTCGCATCTGGCTTGCGCTTGCAAGTTCCCCCTGGTAGGCGGAACTACGCTGCTGGGCTGGGTGACATGCTTGCTCTGCCCGTCGCTCCAGACCATAGCCCCTGAGCAAGTGCTGAATGCCGCCGTCGGCTTGCTGACGCAAAGCGCCCTCGCAGAGCTACCTGACCCTCGGTCGTAGCTCTGCGAGGGCGCTTTGCATCGGCTTACGCAGTCTTTTTGCCGCTACACAGTCTTCGTGACTTCTTCGGTGGTTGTGGTAGTAGCAACGGTTGGTGTGCCGGTGGGGGGGACGGTAGGAGTAACGGCGGGGGTAACGGCGGGGTTGGGCACGGCGGTTGTAGTCGTAGTAGTTGTGGTTGTTTCCTCGTTACCTTCGGATGCCTCGCGGAACTCGCGCACGCCCTTGCCGAGCGAGCTGAAAACCTGCGGCAGCTTGCCGGCTCCGAAGACGATCAACACTATTACCAATATCAGCAGCAGTTCGGGGGGTCCAAAACCCATGAAAGGCCTCCTTTCGCACAACAGGCTTGTATGCGCCATGTGTGCGTCTTATTGTTTTTATTATACCACCTTCCGCCCCAACGCAACACCAGGCAGGCCGGAAGGCAAGTGTTCAGGCCCTTATCGCACCATCCTTCTGAACACGTATACCCTGAAAAGCTTATAATGGGTAGCACGTAGCTACACCCGAAAGAAGCAAGCGGGCAAGAATCCCCTTGCCTCCACCCCTGCTTTCAACCCGTTGTTTGTTGTTCTATGGAGGAAAGCGTGTATGGACGAGCCGACTTCACCCTATCCGCAGCCTATTTACGTGCCGCTTGACTACAGCCGCCCCTCGCCGGAGGAGCAGTTGGAGCGCAGCCGCGCTTTCCTGGAGATCATGCAGAGGCGACGCACCGTGCGCCACTTCGCCCCCAGCCCCGTGCCGCCCCTCGAGTTGATAGAGAACGCCATCGCCACCGCCAACACCGCGCCATCGGGCGCGCACCAGCAGCCCTGGCGCTTTGTGGTGGTGCGCGACCCGGAAGTAAAGCACAAAATCAAGGAAGCCGCCGAAGCCGAGGAGAAGGAGAATTACGAGCGGCGCTTCCCCGACGAATGGAAGATGGCCCTCGCCCGCCTGGGCACCGACTGGCACAAAGAGTTCCTCGACGACGCGCCTTACCTTATCGTGGTCTTCGAGATAGACTACGGCCTCGACCCCGGCGCACCCAGCGAACCCGAACGGCGCATCAAGCACTACTACGTCAAGGAGTCGGTGGGCCTGGCGACGGGGCTGCTGATAGCCGGCTTGCACCAGGCGGGGCTTGCCTGCGTGACGCACACCCCAAATCCGATGGGCTTCCTCAGCCGCATACTGGGCCGCCCACGCAACGAAAAGCCGTTCCTCCTACTTCCCGTTGGCTACCCCGCCGAGGGCTGCATGGTCCCCGACCTCCAACGTAAGTCTCTGGATGAGGTGATGGAGGTAGTGTAAGGAGGGCGGCAGGGGACACCTCATGGCTGATGCAAAGTCCCTTGCCGGACTTTCGCGGCTTGCGAACACCCATCCCGCCCCCACTACGTTCATGCCCCCCAGCCATTCTGGTGATTATCCACATCTCAAGCTACGTATGCTCCCGTGTCGGCAGGAGAGGGAATACTACATATTATCATTCTAAGCAATCATGGCCCTCATGTCACAACCGCACGATGAAAATAGTAGGGGCACGGCGCGCCGTGCCCCTACTATTTTCAGAGGAGCGCAGCGAAGAATCAGTGCGCCTGTATGACAGTAGGCATATACAAGAGTCGGTGCGGAATAACACAGAGCAGGTATTCCACCACCCAGCATCACGCTCTACCGGCTGATTCTTCAGTTCTTGGCTGTGCCAATTCAGGCTCCTCTGAAAATAGAGAAGGGTAGGGGCACGGCGCGCCGTGCCCCTACGGAC
>JBBSIX010000166.1:0-7466 GCA_038231875.1 Chloroflexia bacterium
CCCGGCGGTGAGGATATACCTTCGCTGCCCCCTGGGGCGGCTGCTGTCGCCTGGTCTGGCGACGGCACACGCATCGCTTGCGGCTGGCCTGGCCGTATCCTCCATGTGGCCGGGGGGCCGGGCGCACCTGTGGGCGTGGAGGCCCTCAAGGGGCAGGGCAAAGGCATGTTCGTGGTGGCCGGCGGCTGGGCGCCCGACGGCAAGCACCTCGCCGTGACCGACGGCATCAACTACGGCATCCTCGACATGACCACAGGCAACTTCGTGACTATAGCCAAGTCGTTCAAGCAGCCCGGCATCGCTCGCCCCGGCGTGGGCTGGTCGGCCGGCCTCAAGAAGGTGGCCTACGTTATCAACAGCGAAGCCCGCGATGGGCAGCGCCTTTTCCTGGCCGACTTCGACGGCAGCAATCCCAAGCTGATCCTGTCGGCTCCCCACCACGATGTGTATCACGGCGAGGTGAGCGACTACGGCCCGCCCTTCTTCTCAGGCGACTCTAAGACGATGCTGGTGCGGGTGTCGCGCACTACCAGCAAAGGCGGCACGCTGCTCTTTACCCACGAGTCGTGGCTGGTGCGGACCGACGGCTCCGGCGGGGAGAAGCTGGTGGACGGCTTCAACGCCAACTGGCGGCCCAACCCCAAGCTCGACCTGCCCGACCCTGCCTTCTGGTTCCAATGGCGCATCGCCGACCTGCCCGTCGCCAACAAGCAGGTAGGCCGCCCGTACCTATGGGGGCCGACCGCTATTTTCTCCGGCACTGAAACACTCGCCACTCCCCAGGATGTCAACAGCGCCCAACCTGTGCAGGACCCGGCGCAGTTGCAGCTACAGGTGGTCTACTTCGACAAGGGCAGGATGGAACTGCACTTTCCTCGTGCTACACAACCCACTCCCTACCTTGTAACCGGCGGCGCGCTGGCGAAAGAACTGGTAACAGGGCAGATATACAACTCTTTGAACGTCGAAACCTCGCATGCCCCTGAGATACTCGTGGCGGGCGACGACCCGAACGACGACGCCCCCACCTATGCCACCTTCAACAAGCTAGGCGCGGGTACCGACGCCGGCAAAGCCGAGGACCGCACCGGCCGGCCCGTAGACTCCACACTGGCGCGGGACGGCACGATTCGGCAGGATGCCGACCTGGGGAACAGGGCGAAGATAGGAGCTTTCATCCTCCAAACCGGCCACAACATCCCCGATGTCTTCCTCGGTTACTTCAAGGGCCAGTCCTGGGACTGGATTTCCATCGCCGGCTATCCTATCTCCGAGCCGTACTGGGTGCATGTGAACGTGGCGGGTGAGCCTCACAACGTGCTGGTGCAGGTCTTTGAGCGCCGCACAGTCACCTACGACCCCTCGGCTCCCGAAGCGTACCGGGTGCAGTTCGGCAACGTCGGCAGGCACTACTACAACTGGAGATACGGTGGAAAGTAAGTATGAAGCGCGAGGTTCGGAGTGCGTGCTGCTTACGCGATTCCACACACTGAACTGCTTTGAAAATAAGGGGGTACAGGGGGCGAAGTCCCCTGACGGGGGCACTGGTGGTGTCCCCCAGAACTCCCCCCCTTTCATTCATACGCTGGTGGCAACCAGCCATGAAAAACTCCTAAGTATGGGAGCGCGCAGATGAACATAATCGGTATAGACCTGGGTGGAACAAAGATACTGGGCGTGCTTTCCGATGGGCGGGGCAACGTCTCCAAGCTGGTGCGCCGTCCTACGGAGGCCGGCGAAGGGCTGGAGGCGGTAGTAGGGAGGATCGCCGGGGTAATAGCCGAGCTTGCACCCTCCGGCTGGATAGATGCCATAGGGCTGGGCGTGCCGGGGCCTCTCAATCCGATGGAAGGGCTGGTGTATGAGCCGCCCAACCTGCCGGGTTGGAAGGATGTTCCTTTGTGCGAGCTTGTGCGTAGCCGCATGCCCAACGGCTGTGACGTACCTATCGCGTTGGTGAACGATGCCAACGCTGCTGCCCTGGCCGAGTATCGCTTCGGGGCCGGCGCGGCGGAGCGCAATGGGGAGCCTCTGCGTAATCTGGTCTACCTGACGATCAGCACGGGCGTGGGCGGTGGGGTGGTCAGCGACGGCAGGCTGTTGCTGGGTGCAACCGGCATGGCCGCCGAACTGGGGCACATGGTGATAGACCTGCACGGCCCCCGGTGTCTCTGCGGCAACCGGGGCTGCCTGGAGGCGATGGCTTCGGGCACGGCGTTGGCGCGTGAGGGCCAACTGGTGGTCAGGTCCCGCCGCCCCACCCTCATGGCCGAAATGGTGGGCGACGACCCGCAGCGCGTGACGGCCAAGACGGTTGTGGAGGCCGCGCAACGGGCCGACCACGAGGCAGGCGAACTCTTAGCCCGCGAAGGGATGCTAGTGGGTGTGGGGGTGGTTAACTGCATCCACGCTTTCAACCCGCAGTTGGTCGTGTTGGGAGGCGGCGTCGCCAACGCGGGCGACCTGCTGTTCGGGCCGGTGCGCGCCACCGTCGAAGACCGCGTAATGCCTTCCTACAAAAACACGTTCAAGATAGTGCCTGCAGGGCTTGGCGGCGAATCCGGCGCAATGGGCGCGGTAGTAGCCGCAATTCAGGCCTTACAGTTGAAGTTCCAGAAGGACTCGGTCCTGTAAGGCCGGTAAGCGTTTCAGAACGGGAAGGTGCCCTGCTGGGCTTGTGATATTTTGCCTAGTGTGCAGGCTGGTGGTAGTCACCGGCTTTAGTTCATGAATGGCGGCAGGCATGGGGACCTGCAAAGATAGCTGAGGTCCAGCGACCGAACAGGAGCATCTATGGACGCAAGAATGATCGGCAAACCCACCCTGATGGCTGTGTATCCGCATCGGTACGAGGCTGCCGTTGTATTGGACAGCATCGGCAAGGTAAGTTATCCTTTGTCTGACGTGTCGGTTCTCTACCGGCTGCGGGGCACCGACCATGTGGTGGACGCCGTTACGGGGCATGTAGCAGCCGGGCAGTCGATCAGCGACAGCGACCTTACGCCTGCCTTGCTCAAGGAGGCCGAGACGGTGGTGATACTACACCCCGACGATGAGGTAGCCCCGGCTGTGCGGGCCGCTTTGGAGGCAATCGGCGATTCGCAGCTGTTCTACGAAGGCGCATCGGATGTCGCAGGCGCGCCGGGCGGTTACGTGCGGCAGGACGATGTGCGGAGCAGCCATGATGGTCGCGATAGTCGTGATGGTCATGATAGCCGCGATGGTAAGGTAGGATAATGTTCGGTATACAGTTCGAGCCAAACTACTTTTTCGGCTTTATGCTGGGCTTTGTGATAGGCACGACCTTTCACGAGTTCATGCACGCCTATACAGCGTACCTGCTGGGCGACGACACGGCGCGCAGGATGGGGCGCGTGACGCTCAACCCCGCCGCCCACTTTGACCCGTTCGGATTCATCATGGGCGTGCTGCTCGCCCTGGGGGTGGGCGCGCTGGCGTGGGGCAGGCCGGTGCAGGTGAACCCAAGTGCGCTGCGCGGCGGGCGGCGGGGCATGGCGCTTGTGGCGGTGGCGGGGCCTCTGTCCAACCTGGTGTTCGCGGCGGCCCTCACCCCTGTGTTCAAGTTTACAGGGGGCATACTGCCTCCCGATGTCCGCCAGATCATCCTCTACATGATTTATATAAATGTGCTCCTCTTTTCGTTCAACCTCATCCCGATACCGCCTCTCGACGGCTTCAATGCGCTGCTCGGCTTCCTGCCCAACTACTGGAATATCGTGCTTGAGCCGATACGCCGCTATGCCTTGCCTATTCTTATCGGCCTTATCTTCTTTGTGCCCTACATAGGCTCGGCCTTCGGCATACGGCTCGATCTCGTAGGCGAGGCGTTAGGCCCTGTGCAGAGCGTAGTGCTGCTGGCGCTGGGCCTCGGCAACTTCTAGAGGCTTACATAAACAATATCCGAAATCCGAAACCCGCAAATCCGAAACCCGCAAATCCCAACATGTGGCTCTATAGGTCGGGGCAGTTCTTCAGGGCTTTAGGCTCTGGGGGCAGGCTCGGTAAAGGGGAGCTAGCCGAGGTTAGCCGGGTGCTCGGCCCCAGGCTGTTCACCCTGTTCTCAGCCTTGCCTCCCGTATACAGGCGCCATGGCCTGGCCGTCTACAAACGGGTAAAGCAGGCGGGAGGCGAAAGCGCCGCCCTACTGCAAGCGGCCCTCCTACACGACTGCGGTAAGTTCGACCCTGCTAGCGGCCGGCACGTCACTTTGCCGCACAGGGTAGCTGTGGTGCTGTTGGAGGCGATACCGCTCTGTACGCCAATAGAGGATTGGCTGTCTAGAGAACGGGCACAGTACAATTTCCTGACGCGCTATCTGCTCTTTCCCTTCTATCTGAGCCGCCACCACCCCAGGCTCGGCGCGGCAATGGTCGCTCACAGGGGTGGTTCTCTTGAGTTGACCAGGCTGATCGTCGAGCACCAGAGCAGGCGGGCAGGAGACGAAATGCTGCGGAGACTACAGGCGGCAGATGATATGAGCTAGCGCCGGCTCACTCGGAGGACAAATTGATGGAAGCGGTAAATCTCAGGCAGAAGTTCAGCCTTTTCAACGACCAGTGGAGTCCCAAGATCGTGGGCGAGCTGAACGACTTCCATGTGAAGCTGGTGAAGGTAGAGGGCGAGTTTGTGTGGCACCATCACGACACGGAGGACGAGATGTTCCTCGTCGTAAAGGGCAGGCTGCTGGTGAGGCTGCGCGACCGCGATATATGGCTCAACGAAGGAGAGTTCACCATCATTCCCAGGGGTGTGGAGCATATAACCATCGCAGAGGAGGAGACCCACGTTATGCTGCTTGAGCCGAAGACTGTGGTGAACACAGGCAACGTCCGTAACGAGAAAACGGCTGAGGTAGAGTGGATTTGACCTACGCCGAGCTGCAAGTAGACGCCCCCGGCGTCGGCCACCCGAACGGCACATTTCAGGTGCAGCTGGATGTGTTCGAGGGGCCGCTGGACCTGCTGCTGAGGTTGATAGAGCGCAGGCAGCTTGATATAAGCCGCATTGCATTGGCCGAGGTGACGGACGGCTTTCTGCACTATCTATCGGCCCACCCCGACCTGCCGCCCGCCCCGCTCGCCTCTTTTGTGTGGGTGGCAAGCAAGCTGCTGTGGATAAAATCCCAGGCTCTCCTGCCGCGTATGCCTGTCTCCCGTACTGATGACGACGATGAAGACCCCGGCGACGAACTGGTGCGCCGACTGGAAGCCTACAAGCGGGTGCAGGACGCCGCCCGGTGGCTGCGAGCGCGTGAGGCCGAGGGGCTGCGCTGCTACGAACGGCCTACCCCGCTTGAAGTTGTGCCGGCTTCCCGACCTCGGCCTTCCACCGATGAAGCGGGTACGGGGCTGGATGGGGTGACTTTGGCAAAGCTGCTCAAGATGGTGCAGAAACGGATGCAGCAGAGCATGCCCCCCGCTACGGCCCCCGCTTCGCTCATGCCCACCGGAACCGCCACGAAAGGGCACACCATCACTGTGGCCGAGAAAGTAACCCAGCTACGCAAACGTCTTGCACCGCTGGGGCAGGAGGAACGGATACCGATGACCGGCGATTTTGCCGAGGCTGCCCTGCGCTCGCGCACCGAACTGGTGGTGCTGTTCCTGGCTGTGCTTGAGATCGTTCGCCGCAAGTGGGGGACCGCCGAGCAGGACGAACTGTTCGGCGAAATCTGGTTGCGAGGGGAGTCTTAGCGGATTTACGGATTTACGGATTTCGGATATTGTTTATGTAAGCCTCTAGAAGTTGCCGAGGCCCAGCGCCCGCACACCTCATATGCACTTTTCTACGCTATCATCCGCAAATCCGAAATCCGTAAATCCCAATGCACTTTTCTACGCTATTAAGCGTATTTAGGCGGGCCGGCCGCGTGATGCCCCGTCTGAGCCTACATCGCGCTTGACATCCCGTTTCTGCACATGTATAGTTGCCCTTGCGTCTGACTTGTTTAGACGCGCTGCCTCATGCAAGATGCTAATCAAGTTGTTGTGGGCATGAGGCGTGTAGTGGGCGCGATGCGTTTTCCGTCCCTGGGGCGGCTACCCTGAGTGGGTTCTACCCTGTATCGCTTCGCCCCAGGAGACTGCCGTTTATGTTATACGGCCTCTCCATTCTGTTTTACAGATTAGGAGGAAACCGCGTAAATGTCGCGAAACCTGCTTCAGAAGGGCAAGGGTCAGGACACTGAGCCGGTGGCCCCGTTGGTCGAAGTTCACTCGTCCGAGGCGCCTTTACACAAGAGAGCGTCTCTAAGCCACCCTTCTTTCAACACTCCGCGCAAGAGGCGCGGCATGCAAGCTATAAATGACGCTCAGAGCAGCCTCGATTCCCTGCTGAACCCTTCAGACACCGGCGAACCCGGACAACCCGTTGTACTAAGCGCCTCGGGTCGCGTTCGCAACCAGGCCAGAGGCCGCGTAGCCGGCCCAGCCGCCCCCCCTTCCAAAGCTCTTAGAGCTACCCGTGCTCCCTTGCTGTTCGGCGAAGGTGAGGACGAAGATGAAACTTCTCTCGCTATTGTGCCCGGCACTGTACCTCTGTACGGTCCCGTCCGTGAGCATTCCGCGCAGGACACGGCGCTCGGTCGCAGCGTAGCCCTGGCGACAGGCAAGTTACAGACTGTGCGCGACCGTGCCAACTTGCTGGTGGGTGCGGTTGACGAGGTTGGCATTGGACCGGCTCTTGTCTCTTCGGCTTTGCCGGAGGACCGCCGCGCTGCCGCCCAGTGGGTAACGCGCTATGCCACCCACATCGTGATACTGCTGGTGGTGGGCGCGCTGGTGGCGTTCGGCGGCCTCAAGACGCTCACCGCGCAGGGGGCCTTGCCCCACAGCCTGGGAGCAGCCTACAGCGGCACCGACCACTTTGACGATGACGCCGATTTTGCCCAAAACGGCAAGGCATCCATTGACAGCCAGGATTTCACCCTTACGCTGCCCCGCACCGAATTGGGTGGAACGGACGCCGCCTCCAACTCTGTGGTGAAGTCGCTCATCCCCGATGCGGTGCAGCCCCAGCCGGCGGGCAAAAAGCAGCCTGCCCCGCGTGCCGCCCAGGTTGTCCAGTATAAGGTGGCGGTAGGCGACAGTATCGAGGCAATCGCCGGCAAATTCAACCTACTGCCCGAAACGGTTATGGGTTCCAACGGTATCTACGACAGCGAGGAGATACTCGCTCCGGGGCGTGTGCTCAACATCCCACCTATAGACGGCATGTATTACGTTGCCAAAGAGGGCGACACCCCTGCGAGCATCGCCGAGCGCTTCCAGGTGGCCCCGGACGCTCTGGCGGGCTATGCTGCCGACGCTGCGGCAAATGGGCAGGTAGTAGCTGGGCAGGCGATACTGGTGCCGGGCGGTATGATGCCGCCTCGCGAAGCAACTGTCGCCTATACCGTGCGCCAGGGTGACACTCTCAAGCGGATAGCGGCCCGCTTCGGCGTAGAC
>JBBSIX010000167.1:0-7356 GCA_038231875.1 Chloroflexia bacterium
AACGCGGCGGAAACGATCCGGGTGCTGGGGACCGTGCCCGACAGCGACGTCGTCGTCTTCCCCGAGCTGGGCCTGACCGCCTACACGTGCGGCGACCTGTTCGGCCAGACCGCCCTGCTCGACGCGGGCGTCCGCGCGCTGCTCGACGTGGCCGAGGCCACCCGGGGGCGGGCGCAGCTCGTCCTGGTGGGGCTGCCGGTGCCGGTCGGCGGAACCGGAGTTGGGGTTCTTGTCACAGTGTAAGTGGCCGTACTGGTCGCCGTATTCGACGGCATGTTTGTAGAAGAAGGCGCCTGAGTGCTGGTGCTGGTGCTGGTGGGCGGCACAAGTGTCGCCGTAGCAGTCTCGCAGGGGTCCAGGGTGAAGGTGAGTTTCAAGCCGGTCGAGAGGGCGGCCATGTTGCAAGAGAACTCGGTAAAGCGTGAGCCGGTGTCCCTCTGCACGCCAACGGTGGCGCTGCTGCCGTCGCTCGTCGGGGCGGTAAGCAGGCCGTAAATCATCTCGACCTGGCCCGTACCCTCATAGAGGCGCACCTCGAACTGGGTGTCCACGCCGGCGCAAGCTCCGCTGGAAGGGCGTATGCAGGCGCGCCATTCTCTATTGAGGATACGATTGGGCGCTGTGCCTGTGGTGGAGGTGAAGATACCCGCCGCCCCGCCTGCCCCATCGGTCCGCAGGTCGTCCCAGAACGGCAGCACGGCGGTAATAAAGCCGGCAGCAGGCAAGCAAGTATTGTTGAAGGCGCCGGAGTTGCTGGTAAACTGCACATTGCCGTTGCTGGAAATAGAGGCGCTGTTGAGGTTCAGGCCATACAGAGGCACCGGAAAGGGGAGGCTGATGGTAGTAACGCAATCGTCGCAGTGGTTGCCGATGTCCACCGTGCCAGGCGCTATCGCCCCTTGGCCCACCGTAAAGCTATAGTTGGGGACGCATACCGTAGCAGTGGCGCTAGCCGCAGGCATAGAGGTTATGCCGGCATTCGAGGGGCTTACCGGAAGAACTGCGCCGTCGGCATGGGTGCTGTCGGCAAGCAGCCGTAAGAATGCAACACACAACAACCCAATCGCAAAGGTCATGAGGAAACTGCGCTTCAAGTTACCCTCCCTTGCAGTGCAACAGCGTCCGACGGTAAGAGAAAGCGCGCTCCACGTAGCCGCTTCCGTTTGCTCTTTACATTACAGCCGGACTAGGTAGTACTACCGCCGGTTTGTAACCACGGCTGCTTGATTGTAGCAGCTATTCACGTGAAGGTCAATACCCAATTTGGGGTGATTACCCATATCTGAAGCCATGTTAGGCTACCCTGTTGGAAAAACAGGCTGTACTACAGTTTGTCATTCTGAGTAATCATGGCGCTCATGCCACAACCGACAATGAGAATGTACGCGTCCGTAGGGGCACGGCGCGCCGTGCCCCTACCCTTCGTAATCTCTATTGTCACTCTGAGCGCAGCGAAGAATCAGTACGCCGGCATGACAGCAGGGTAAAGAGTACCATGCCTTACAAGAGTGCCATGCGCCACCCACTGATTTTTCGCTGCGTTCAGAATGACAATATATAGTAGTTCCTCAGTCTCCAACACGGTAGCATACGTAGCTTCAGACGTGGGTAATCACCAGAGAAAAGTACGCTTGACACCCCCGTGCCTGTGGCATATAATCAAACTGTAAACAAGGCAATGCGAAAGGGGTGATATAGGATGACCGATGTAGTAATCGGCGATAACGAGAGCTTTGAAAGCGCACTGCGCCGCTTCAACAAGAAAGTGCAGCAAGACGGCATACTGGCCGAGGCTCGCCGCCGCGAGTTCTACGAAAAGCCAAGCGTGCTGCGTAAGCGCAAAGAAGCCGCCCGCCGCCGCAAAGCCATGCTCAAGTCCTCGCGCTAAAAGGCGCATGTCTAACGTTCTGAACATTGCCGGGTCTAGGTGTGCGTAGCGCTCCTGGACCCTTGTACTTACACAACCTGTAACTCACATGAGACGGCTATACTGAGTCGGAAAGTTGTCCACTGCATGTTACGCGGCAGAACCCTATGAACCTGAAAGACCAACTGATGTCGGACCTCAAAGACGCTATGCGTAGCGGGGACGAACTAAAGAAGTCCACCATACGCATGGTGCGGTCTTCCATCAAGAACGCCGAGATCGCCCGCATGAGCGAACTTGACGAGGCCGGGGTGCAAGATGTGCTGCGTAAAGAGATAAAGCAGCGACACGAGTCGGCGGACGAGTATGAGCGGGCCAACCGCACGGACCTGGCCGACAGGGAACGGGCGGAAGCGGCCTTCATAGAAAGTTACGTGCCGCCGCAGATGTCCGAAGACGCTATAGAAGCCGAAGTGCGCCGCATCGTAGGCGAGGCGGGAGCAACCGGGCCGAAAGATATGGCGAAGGTCATGCCGGCAGCCATGTCCCGCATGAAGGGACAAGCCGATGGGCGGTTGGTTAACAAGGTAGTGAACAGGGTGCTCTCCGAGGGCACTGTATAACAGCTAACAGTAGCCGGCGCAGCTTTCTCCTCCCCGTATGTGCATGAGCACCAGCATAGCGAACCGGCACGTGAAGCATAATGGCCTATGGATAGCTCCTCTGGAAAACAGCCCGCTCCGCAGCACGGCATGAGCCGGGCAGGGGCGCAGCCGGCCCCCGCCACGCCTATGGGCAACGGCAAGGGTACACAACCGGCGTCCAATAGCCCCAGACGGGGCCTACCGCTCCGCTCGCGTCCCGTCAGCCCCATCGCAGGAGAGACCGAACCCCACAGGGGCACTCCTCGCCACGTAGTGATCTCGGCCTTGCTCCTCACGGCCCTCCTCACCGCCATCATGGTGGCCCCTTTGCAGCCGGGCCAGGAGCGTGCTGAGGCGGGTATGCCGGCCTTGCAGGATGTCTTCTCGCCTGCTTACTTGCGCTACGAGTCGCAAGTGCTCACCGACCGGGCGCGAGACGAGGCGGCGCGGGCGCCCTCCAACGAGGTGTGGATACAAGACGCCGGCATGGTGCAGCACCAGCGTGCCGTTTTGCTGAACAACTTGTCTATCCTGGACACCGTTCGCAATGAGGATAGCCCCAACTCCGACCCCCAGAGCCAGGGGACGGCCGGCTTGCAGGACGTAAAACTCAGCCCAGCGCAGATGAACATGCTGCTTGCCATGCCTGCGGGCGACTATCATTTCTGGCGCGACAATACGGTCATTCCCACCTTTGACACGGCAATAAAGAGCCGCCGTATAACCACTGAAGCCGACCTGGAAGCGGTGCGCGCAAGCCTGCCCGACCAACTGTCGCCCGCCCTCACATCGGAGCAAAAAGCCGCCGCCATCGCCTTTATTTCCCCCCGTCTGGCCGTCAATATGACGTTGGACCAAGCGCAGACCAATCAGCGACGCGACGAAGCGGCAGCCAACGTCAAGCCTGTGGCGGTAACGGTACAGCGGGGCGAGACGATACTGAGGCAAGGCGAGCTTGTGACCCCTGAAGCGGTCGAGAAGATGCAGCAAGCGGGCCTGCTCGGCAAAGTCTGGTCCTTGCAGAACGCGCTGGGTATAGCCGGCATCGTGGCCTTGCTGATGCTGCTGCTGCACATTTACATCTACCGAGATGCCCCGCACGTCTGGAAGCGCCGGAAGCAACTGCTGCTGCTGGGCATGATGCCGGTGCTGACTATTGGGGCGGCCCGCTTGATCCTGCCTGGACACACCCTCTTGCCCTATCTGCTGCCGGTGGCCGCCGTTTCGATGCTTATCGCGGTGCTGCTCGATACTAATCTGGCTGTGCTGCTGACCGTTGTTGTATCCATACTGTTGGGCATTACTTTGAGCAACGGCCTTTCGATGGACCTGCCTGTCTACTATTTCGTGGGCGGCCTGGCCGGTATCTTCAGCCTGACGCGCATCGAGAAAGTCAGCACTTTCGCCTGGGCCGGCTTTTTTATCGCCCTCTCCTCGCTCGCAGCCGCCGTTGTCCTGAAGATCGTATCGGGCAACATACCCGACTGGTACACGATTGGGATGCTGCTGTTGGCGGCCCTGTTCAACGGTGGCGTGGCGACCTCCATCACCTACGCCGCTTTTTCCCTACTGGGAACCCTGTTCGGCATCACCACACCCTTGCAGCTCATGGAGTTGGCCCACCCCGACCAACCGCTCTTGCGTCGCCTGATGCAGGAAGCGCCCGGCACCTACCACCACTCGCTCGTGGTGAGCAACCTGGCCGAGCGCGCCGCCGAGATGATCGGGGCCGACGCGCTGCTCACCCGCGTGTGCGCCTACTATCACGACATAGGCAAGGCGGAACACCCCCACCACTTTATAGACAACCAGTCGGGCATGGACAATGTACACGACGAGTTGGACCCCTGGACCAGCGCCGATATTATCGCCGGGCATGTGCGCGACGGCGTGCGCCTGGGGCAGAAGTACAAGCTGCCCCGCCGCGTGCTCGACTCGATTCCGCAGCATCACGGCACGATGCTTATCAAGTATTTCTACTACAAAGCCCTTGAGCGCGACCCCGATGTAGACCAGGAAGATTTCCGCTACCCCGGCCCCAGACCGCAGACGAAGGAGAATGCCATCCTGATGCTGGCCGATGGGGTAGAGGCCACAGTGCGCGCGATGGCCCAGAGCGGCGCGCTCGACAAAATGGCCCACCCAGGGGCCGACGCCACCGAGGGTGTGGGCCTCTACAACAACGCATCGTCCTTACCCCCGGACGCGGTTGCCCAGGTGGTACACAAGACGATCAGCGAGCGAATCGAGGATGGCCAGCTGGACGAGTGCGACCTGACGGTGCGCGACATCGCTCGCATACAGGAGGCATTTGTAAGCATGCTGAAGGGTATATACCACCCCCGCGTATCCTACCCTGAAGCGCCCAAGAAAGAGGCCGAACTTACGGCAGCAGCGCCCACGCCGCAAGCAGTCACCGCAGAAGCTACGGGAGGCAAGGGTGGTTGAGGGAGGCGCTTCCCCTGGGGAGCCGGCATCTCAGATTGAAAGGGCAGATAACTATTACGTAACTGTGCAAATCGAACCACAGTACCAGGACAAGCTGGACGCAAACGCTCTGCACAGGTTGGCGGTTCGCGTGTTGCAGGCCGAGGGCGCGGAAACCCCGGTTGAGGTGGGCATCGTTGTGACCGGCGACGAGGAAGTGCATGCCCTCAACCGGCAGTACCTGGGGCACGACTACAAGACCGACGTTATCTCCTTCGGCATGGCTGAAGTAAACGACAGGTTTGTCACCCCTTCGCCCATGCCGGCGCACCTGGGCGATGTGGTCATCTCTTACGACCGCGCCGCCGAACAAGCCCCGGAGTACGGCCACTCGGCAGGCATGGAGGTTGCCGTTTTGCTGGTACACGGCCTGCTCCACCTGCTCGGCTATGACGACCTGGACAGAGCAAGTCGAGAGCGGATGCACGCCAGGCAGGACGAACTGGTGCAAGGCGCGGAGTTCGGCCCGGCATAACCGGGCGCATTTACACACAGAGGTCTCTCTTTGTCAGCTATTTTAAGTAGGGCTTACCCGCTCCTCGCCGGCTTTCGGTACGCTTTCGCGGGCCTGGCCTACGTCTTTCGCACTCAGCGTAACTTCCGCATACACGTCGCCGTAACCGCACTGGCGACCCTGGCCGCTTTCCTCCTGAGGTTGAGCCTCACCGAGTGGGCGGTATTCGGGGTGATGGTGGTGGTGGTGCTGGCTGCCGAGATGACCAACACGATGGTGGAGGCGCTGGTGGACCTTATATCTCCCGAATATCACCCGTTGGCAAAGGTATCGAAGGATGTGGCGGCGGGGGTGGTGCTGCTGACGGCTATGGGGGCTGTTGTGGTGGGGTTGATTATCTTCGGACCCCATGTCTGGGCCATATTCCGGCAATGAAAATCCTCTTATTAGCGCCCCAATGGCCCGACCCCCCGCGCCAGGGAGCAGCCATTCGCAACCTGCAAATCGTGCTCCACCTGGCGCAACGGCATGAGGTCTATTTGCAGACGTTCGCCGCAGAGCAGATGGAGACGGAGAGGCTTAGGCGGGTGTGCCGGCATGCCGAGGCCGTGCCTATGCCGGTTCGCACATCCTCGGAAAGGCTGCGGCAGTTCGCCCTGTCGCCCATGCCCGACATGGCCTGGCGGCTCCGCTCTCACGCCCAGATGCAGCGGGTGCGGAAGCTCTGCCGGCAGGTGGCCTTTGATGCCGTACACATCGAGGGCATCGAAATGGCCCCGTATGGAATTGCAGCCGCAAGGTCGGGTGGAGGGCTGCTGTACGATGCTCATAACGCCGAGTTCGTTTTGCAGCGCCGCGCTCTGCTGACCGACCTGCCCCGTGCGCGCCGCTTTCCAAAGGCAGTTTACTCGCTGGTGCAGTGGCTCAGGCTCAGGCGGTTCGAGCGGCAAGTTTGCCTGGCGAGCAACTGCGTGCTGGCGGTGTCGGAGGAGGACAGGGCAGCGCTGGCTAGGCTCGCTCCTGAGCGAGCGGGGGCAATGAGGGTGCTGCCCAACGGGGTGGACCCGGCCTACTGGTCGCGCACGCCGGCTTATCCGGCGGCTCCGCTAGGAGGCGCAGACAATCTTGTGTTCGACGGCACGATGGACTTCCGGCCCAACGTGGATGCCGTGCTCTGGTTCGCCTCCGAGGTGTGGCCCCACGTCAGGCGAGCACGGCCCGACGCCCAGTTTTACATTGTGGGCCGCAACCCCTCCGCCGAGGTGCTTGCCCTGGGCCGGAGGCCGGGCATCACCGTGACGGGGGCGGTGGACGACACGCGAGGCTGGGTGGCCGGGGCGACTGTGTACGTAGTGCCGATGAGGATGGGCGGGGGGGTGCGCCTGAAGGTATTGCAGGCGATGGCGATGGGCTGCGCGATAGTCTCAACGCCAATGGGTGCGGAAGGTATAACGGTGCAGGACGGCAAGGAGATGTTGTTTGCCCCCACCGCCGTCGGCTTTAGTCGTGCCGTGCTGCGACTGCTGCAAGACGCAGAGTTGCGGGCTGCACTAGGTAGCGCCGCCCGCCGGACCGCCGTAACCCGGTACGCCTGGGAGCGGCTGCTGCCGGTGTTGGACGAAGTATACGGCTGACCGCAGCGGTACGGGCTTGGGGCGCCAAGCCCCTGCTGTCTCTTTATCGCGGGTCTAAGAATTGCGTCCAGCTTACAAGATTCATCTTTACACTCGTCTGCCCGTTAGCCATCGGCCTTGCACTGATAAAGATAGCTGCATATGGGCCGCTAAACCACGTAGGAACCTTGGAGGCGAACTTATACACGAGATCCCAGCCCTCTTCATCGCTGCGTGCGCTTTCCCACCCATTCTCCGGTAGCGTCTGCTCATAGTACGACAACACTTCTT
>JBBSIX010000168.1:0-7312 GCA_038231875.1 Chloroflexia bacterium
GCGATGAGATGAGGATGCCCAATCCCACCGCCAAAAGTGCAAAAAGAGGGGTCAGGAGCGTGATGCTCAGGAGCCAGGCGGGGCCGAGCACCAAGTGGAGGAACACTGCATCGTCCACTACGAGGCGCGCCACTACCGCAAAGGTCAAGAAACTGTACCACGTCGCCAGAACTCCCGGAATGGCGGCTGCCAGCGCCTTGCCCAGCAGCAGTTCCCAGGTGTGTATCGGCGTCGCCAGCAAAGGTTCAAGCGAGCGGCTCTGCTTTTCGCCGATGATCGAGTAGCTCGCAACCGTGATCGGCACGATCAGCGGAATAAGTTGGAACAGCACCAGAAAGGGGCTCAGCAGAGCCACCCGCACACTGTCGGCTCGGCTCAGGAGGGCCGCCACCGACGGATTGCCCTGGGCCAGTACTGCCGCGCCTCCCACTTCGTCCAGGTTGGCCCCCACGAATGTGGTGAGCGCCAGCACCGCCAGGGAGACCGCCAGCAGCAGCAAAGGCGGGGCAAGCGTGGTGAAGATGACCACTTTGTTCCGCAACAACTGCGACCACTCGTTCTCTATCACGGCGGTCACGCGGGCGTTCAGGAGCGGACGGTTTTTCATACCGCCACTTCCTGGGGAGCTGATAGTTCGAGGGTGTCCTGCCGCCTCACCAAGTCAAGATATGCGCGTTCAAGGGGGTACTCCACCTCAGCCACGCGCCTCACCTCGGCGCCGTGCAGCACAAGCGCCCGCACTACGCCGGGGGTTATCTCGTCCGGCTCCAGCATCGAAACCAGCAGCAAGTCGCCCTCCACCGCCACGTCGCCTACCCCTTCAAGAGGGGAAACCAGCACGGCAAAATTGTTCATGGTGGGGCCTGCCGGGGCCTCGGCGCGCTCGTCGCCAAAGTCCGGGCAGGCGTTGGCTATGCGTATCTCCACCTTGCGACCATACAGGGCGCGTTGCAGTTCACGAGGTGTGCCCACTTTGATGAGAGTCTTTTTGATGATAGCCACCCGGCTGCACAGGCTCTGCGCCTCGGCCAGATTATGGGTACACAGCACCACCGTGCGGCCCTCGCCCCGCAACGTCTCGATGAAGTCGCGCACGTGGCTGGCTCCCTCAGGGTCGAGGGCGGAGGTCGGCTCGTCCAGGATTACCACCGGCGGCTCGTGCAGCAGGGCGCGCACCATGCTCAGCTTCTGCTTCATCCCTTTGGAGAAAGTGCCCGCCGAATCTTTGCGCCGCTCCCACAGGCCGAGCAACTTGAGATAACGTTCTATCTGCCTTGAGGCTTGCTCAGGCGCCAGCCCGTACAGCTTGGCGTAGAACTCCAAATTGCGCTGTGCCGAGAGGCTTTCGTACAGGCCAGGCGCCTCGGTGAGAATACCCACTCGGCGGCGCACCTCACCCGGTTGGCGCAGCACATCGTAGCCGCACACCAGGGCGCGGCCTTCGCTCGGTCCGATCAGGGTGGTGATTATCCGCATCGTGGTAGTTTTGCCCGCGCCGTTCGGCCCAAGCAACCCAAAGACCTCCCCCTGCTCCACTTGCAGAGTGAGGTCTTTCACCGCCCAGCGTTCGCCGTACCGCCTGCCCAGACCTTCTAGGATGATTGAGTACAAAGAGGTTGTCCCTGGAGATTCGGAGATTCTAAATAACGGGCGTCATGTCGCCCTCGCTACTATACCCACTTATTATACCCGCACAGAGGGGCACCTCCAATAGTACTACCGTGTTATCTTTGGCCTACTCCCCTGTAGACGCTGCGGGGGCAACCGTAAGCGTTCAGAGTAGCGGTGGGTAATCACCAGTGAACGTTTACCCCGCCTACCCCGCCACAGCCCTTGCAAACTATGATATAATCGTTTTGCTTTGTCCTGCGGCTGCCCATACGGGCGGCTGCCTACTCCAGCATCGGGAGCCGGATTTGCGCGCAACAAGGTTTGGGCCGTACAAACGCACACGACGCTTCGTCTTGTCTCTCCTCATGGCTATTCTTGTAGCCCCGGCGCTCCTGTCCCCGTATCCGCCCCTACTGCCCCACTCCGGCCCGGCCTATGCACAAACAGAGGGCCGCCTCTACAAAGAAACGGGCAAAACCCTCGCGGCCCAGTTCCTCCCCTTCTACGACAAGAGCGGCGGCCTGGCCGTGCTGGGCTATCCCGTCACCGAGGCGCGCCCCGAGAACGGCTATCTTGTGCAGTGGACCGAGCGGCAGCGCCTCGAATACCACCCTGAGCACCGAGGCACTCCTTATGAGGTGCTGCTGGGGTTGCTGGGCCACGAACTTACCGACGGCTACAATGGCCCTCGCTTCCAAGCACAGGCGCAGGCCGGGGTCAACGGAGCGGGGCAAGCCGCCTTCGGCAGCGGCGCCCTCCCGGCTGAGGGCGCGTACTATTTCAAGGAGACCGGTCAGCTTGTTCCACAGCTTTTCTACAGCTACTGGTCCGCGCACGGCGGCCTGCCGGTGTTCGGCTACCCGATCTCAAGCCTCTACACCGACGAAACGGGCTTGCAGGTGCAGTGGTTCGAGCGCGCACGCTTTGAGCGCCACCCGGAGAACCTCGGAACCTCCAGCGAGGTGCTGCTGGGGCGCCTGGGGCTGGAGGCGCTACAGGAGGCCGATAGCGACCTGTACAGGTTGCAGGTCCACAACACCCCCGCGCCCGAAAGCGCCCTGCAAATCGGCCTGGCCCAGGGCGGCGAGTCGAGCGACCCCGACTTTTTCAGCAACATAAGAGGGTTGGGCCGCGACCTGGGGCCGGGGCTGGTGCGCCTCGACAATATCTTCAACTACTACGGCATCGTGCAGCGCGGGGCCGACGGCAAGATCAGCTATACATGGGACCGCTTCGACCGCGTGCTGGACGGTGTGCTGGCGATGGGCAAGCAGCCTTTTCTCTGCCTCTCCTACATGCCCGAAACGATGACGGCCTCCGGCAGCAGCCGCGTTATGCCCCCCGCCGACTACGAGGAGTGGGCCGCACTCGTGGAGGCCACCGTCCTTCACGTCAACAGGGACCGCAAAATCGGGGTGCGCTACTGGGAGGTGTGGAACGAGCCTAACCAGTCGAGCTTCTGGCAGTCCAGCTACGAGGAGTACCTGCGCCTGTACGATGTGACGGTGCAGGCCGTGCTGCGGGCCGACCCCGCGGCGCTGATCGGCGGCCCGGCCATCTCCAGCTTCAGCCAGGACTCGCTGAGCGAGTTTTTACAGCACGAAGCGCAGCTGGGTAGCGTGGGGCGTGTGGACTTCCTCTCCTGGCACTCCTACGGCCAATCCGCCGCCGAGCTTGCGAGCGACATCCGGCGGGTGCGGGGCATCGCGGCGCTGTTCCCTTTCAACCCTGAGCTTATAATCAGCGAGTTCAACGTGCTGCAAGGCGGCCCCGGCGACACCAGCGCCCGCAGCGCCACCGACACCACCGAGGGGGCTATCGCCTTTCTCTCCTCCATCGAGAGCATGCAGCGCGAACGGCTCGACAAGGCGCTGCTCTTTGAGCTTAAGGACGGGGCCGGGCCTAAGTCGTACTGGGGCAGGTGGGGCATGCTGACCAACGACGGCCTTCCCAAGCCTATCTACTACGCATATAGGGCCTACCAGTCCCGTCCCGACGGGCAGCTTCCCGTGAGCCTGCGCGCAGGCGGGGAGGACGGCACGGTGGGCCTGCTGGCCTACGGCTCACCCCGTAAATCCACCCTTATTCTGTGGTACAAAGGGGCCGAGCCTGCGCGGGTGAAATTGGCCTTGCCTCCGGAATTCGGCAGCGCCGATTTTGACGTAGCCCTGTTCGACGCGAACAACAACAACCCGGCGAGAAGCGGCGACCCCGCTCTCCACACGCTGCCTGCGCGTAACGCCGGAGACCTGATGTTCAACCTGAGGCCCCAGTCGCTGGTGATACTCTCTTCACGCTAGAGCGCTATGAAAGATTTACTAAGCAAACGAGTACCAATGGCATGGCTCCTACTGCTGTGCATCGCTCTGGGCGCAGCCGGGGTAACATGGCTGGCCGTCATGCGAGGCGCGCCTCCCTCCAACGCCGTGCTTATCAGCGAAGCGCCCACCGTACCACCGACGGCAGCCTCAGCCGAGATGGGGCAGCCAACAGGCACGGTAGAGGTCGCCTCCGTCCAAAACCGGGGGCAAGGGGGCGCGCCGCCCGATAGCAGCCCTGCCGTGCTGGTCGTGTACATCAGCGGAGCGGTACGCAACCCCGGCATGTACACTCTCCCCGCAGACTCGCGGCTGGGCGATGCGGTGGCGGCGGCGGGCGGCATGCAGGAAGATGCTGACGCCGACGCCGTGAATCTGGCCGCACGGCTGATGGACGAGGAGCACGTCAGGGTTCCCAGGCTGGGGCAGACCCTCCCCGCCGCAGACAACACCCCCGCCCCTAAAGAAGTTGCAACGGCCACAGCCGTCCGCAAGACGGGGGCCGGTCCGGGGTCACAGGCGAGCGGCAAGATAAACATAAACACCGCAGGGGCGGGCGAACTGGAGCAGTTGCCCGGTATCGGTCCGGTTCTTGCTCAACGGATCGTGACAAACAGGCTGGAACAGGGGCCGTTCAAGTCGGTCGAGGAGTTGGCGCGCGTGCCCGGCATCAAAGAGGCTGTGCTCTCCAAAGTACGCAGCCTCGTCACGGTCGGGCCGTAAAAACAGTCTCGCCGTGCAACCGGCGGCAGTGTAAGCGCGTAGATAAAGGTGCAAGCGTTCGCAAAACGGGGTGCAGAGAAATTATCAGGCGCTCTTGTACCCCAAAATCAGAGGGAGGAACCTAATGTCCATACTTACCAGGATCGCCACGTTGATAAACGCCAATATCAACGCCATGATAGACGCCGCCGAGGACCCGGAGAAGATGGTGAACGAGTACCTGCGGCAGATGCGCTCCGAGCTTTCCGAGGCGCGGGCCGCTACCGCGATGGCGATGGCCGATGAGACCCGCATGCGCTCGCAGTACGAGCGATACAAGGCCGAAGCTGAGGACTGGCAGCGCAAGGCCGAGATGGCGGTGCAGGCCGACCAGGACGATCTGGCAAAGGAGGCGCTCACCCGCCGAGCCACAGCCCAAAAGCTGCTCGACAGCTATCAGTCGCAGTGGGAGTCGCAGCACGACCAGGTGCAGGAACTGCGCGAGGCGCTCGCCAAGTTGGAGGCTAAGATCTCCGAGGCCGAGGCCAAGCGCGACCTGGTGGTCGCCAAGCAGCGCCGCGCCGCCACCCAGGAGGCGATCACAGGCGCGATGCAAAGCGTTCAAGGCAACACCGCCAACGCCGGCCTGGAGCGGATGGAGGAGGCCGCCGACCAGCGTCTGGCAAAAGCCCAGGCGATGGCCGAGCTTTCCAACCAGGACCTCGATACCCGCTTCTCGGACCTCGAAACCGAAAAGCAGGTGGCCGACGACCTGGCCGACCTGAAGAAAAAGTACAACAAAGGCTAGAGATTAGGCGTCGGGTGTTGGCGCTACCCCGCCAACACCCGCCATCTTGGAGATATGAAGCAAGAACCCGGCAATCAAAAGAGCCTTGCCCTATACGTAACACTGCAAACCCTGGCGCTGGCGCTGACCTGGGGGTGGTTCGCGGGGCTGTGGTCGGTGGCTTTCTTCCGCTTCAGCCTGGACGACCTCGAATGGTGGTTCCTGGTGGCTTCGGCCTGCGCTGGATTGTACGGCCTTCGCCCCAACCTCGAACGCGCCATAGACACCGCCTGGTTGCAGGGCATCAACGACAAGCAGGCCCTGGCCGAGCGGTTCGCCCAACTGCGGCCCCTCAAGCGCCGCATATCCATCGTCTTCTCGCTGGTGGTGCTTGGCCTGTTCGCGATTGCTGTGGCGCTGTATCTGCTCGTGATGTAGCGCTCGCTGAGGCTGCCTTAGCTTTCCCGCTCCATCTCGCTAGCCAGCAAGATCGCCTCGGCTACATCTTTCATCGGTTTGCGGCTGTCCATGCTGCGCTTTTGGATGCGGCGGAAGGCTTCCGTCTCGGTCAGGCCGAAGCGATCCATCAGCATCCCCTTGGCCCGCTCCACCACCTTTCGGGCCTCCATCGCCTCGCGAATGTCTCCCAACTCCCGGCTGAGTTGCTCGAACTCGCGGTAGCGCGCCAGCGTCACCTCGATCGCCGGGCCAAGCTGCGCCTCGCGAAAGGGCTTGACCAGATAGCCGATCACTCCGGCTTGCGCCGCTCGCTGCACAAGGTCCGGTTCGCTGTAGGCGGTAAGCAACAGCACAGGGGCGATGCTTTCGCCGGTCAAGATGCGCGCCGCCTCGATTCCGTCCAATTCGGGCATGCGTATGTCCATGATCATCAAGTCGGGTTGGAGGCTCCGCGCCAGGTCAACCGCGTGCCGACCGTCGGCAGCCTCCCCCACCACACCGTACCCCATAGCCGACAGCATCTCCCGCAGGTCCATCCTGATGATCGGGTCGTCATCGGCGATTATCACCTTTGTCTGAGCCTGTTGTGCCACTACTTCTTACCTCGCTCGGCAAAATAGCCTCTAACCTCGAACCGGCCTGAGAGAATGCCTACAGGCCGCCAAAAGCATTATAGGGGTAGCAGACGGAGGCGTCAACAACGGCATCTTGGGGTTAAGGGATTAGGGTTGGGGCGGAGGCCCCTACAAACCGTTGCCCCATCCCAAGTGTGAACACTTACCTTCACTGGTGATTAGCCACATCTGAAGCTATGCCGCAGGCCGGGCTACCCTGTTGGGTAAGTACTTCTATACGACACTCTGTCATTCCTCACTTCGTTCGGAATCAGTATGCCGGCATGACAGTTGGGATGAAAAGTACCATGCCTTACACAGGAAGGTACTATGCCGCTAACTATCATGCTCCACCGACTGCTTCCTCACTGCGTTCGGAATGACAAAGTGCAGTATAGGTGGGCGCAGCCAGTTGGGGTTGCCCTCGTTATTCTGCATAAAGATGTGGGTAATCACCGGGAAGCACTACCCATGCGGCCTCTTTTCGGCTAAACTACTCTGAAGCCTATGATTAGGAGGAGTTCTAGAGATGCTGGACCCAGATGAGCCGGCCTTCGACGCCGATCCGGTAAGCAGCCTGTGGCGCGAGGCCGAGGCGTTACGCGAGCCGATGGTGCAGTTCACACAACGCCTTATACAAACACCCAGTCTGCCCGGACAAGAAGCGGCGATTGCCCAGGTCGTAGCCGACGAGATGCGTGCGCTGGGCTACGACCGGGTGGAGATTGACGAGGCCGGCAACGTCGTCGGCCTGGTTGCGGCTACTCGTGGCGGCGGGGGCGGCGGGGGCGGCGGGGGCAAACGCAGTGTCATGCTCAACA
>JBBSIX010000169.1:0-7280 GCA_038231875.1 Chloroflexia bacterium
CGGTTCGGCGAGGAGCGCGACCTCAAGGGCTTTGTGGCGGTGGACATAGGCGAGAGGGGGCCGGAAGGTAAGCGCGATGTGCAGTACGCCTTCCACCCGGTGGCCGCCCGCCCGTTTCGCACCATCAAAGTGCAGGCGGACTGCGATTTGCCCACCGAGGAAGTGCTGCGCCGCATAGAGGAGCGCGCCCTCGACATCGAGGGGGCTATCGTGCGCCTGATTATAGAAACCACGCCGGAGCGCCAACGCGACCTGCGGCAGGACGAGATACGCCAGGCCCTCCACTCGTGCAAACCTGCCTTTATGTCGGTTACTACGAACTACACAAGAACACACCGGCTTAGACTGGGCGACCATGTGGTTGAGCAGATGAGCCCGCGAGAGGCTCTCCAAATATATTTGCAGAGCCGCGAAACCGCACCCGACCGCACCCAGGTTCTGCTCAAATACTACGACAAACTAGGCGCGGCATTAGCAGAGGCAGAGAAGTAGATTGGATTTGCACCAGCAGATTGCATATCGTGGAGACGTGCAACAAGAGGCTGCAACAAGAGATTTGGGGGTGATATATGGCTCCAGATGATAATAACCGGCAGGAGTTGACAAACATGCAGAATACGGCAAACTCGCCCACGGCTCCCACACCGGACCAGCCGACCGGGCAGTTCAGCGGCGACGACATAGAGTTCGAGCCTTTTATGTTCGATCAGGGTTCAGGCCCGCTCTCCGCCTCGTCGCTTGTGGATAGAAGCGCAAGCGCGCGGGTGGAAGAAGCGCCGCGAAATCAGGCAGACCAGGCCGCCGGCGCGCCCGACATCACGGGCGAAGCGACGGAGACCGTGCCGACGCCCTACATGAGTGCGGAACCCGCGCCCCGGCCCATCCAGCCTATTCAACCGCGCCCTACTCAGCAGCCACCCGCCGACGATGCAACAACTGGCAGGCGCATCACCGGCCCTCTGGGCCGAACCCACACCGATACTCATCTGTCAGCCAGGCTTTCCCAGGCGCAAGAGCAGGGGCAGGCGTCGCCGCCGCAGCCACGCCCCGATGCAGACATAGATTTCCTCACTCTGCGGGGCACAGGCCCCCTGGGGGGCGATCCGCTCAGGCCGGAGATACCTGCCGACGTATATGCAGGCAGCGTGCAGGCAAAGTGGGGCAGCCCCGAGCCGCCCGCCGAACAAGCCGGACAGGACCAGCCCTATCGCCCCGGCCCTATCAACCCGGCCTATTTTAGAACTCCTACCGGCCCTCTCGGCCGGCCGCCGGAGCAGGCAGACGACCAGCTTGCTACCACTACTGCCGCCTCCACTACCCTGCCCACGCGCACCTCGTCCGGGCCGCTCAATGCCTCCTATTTACGCTCGCCGTCGGGAGCCGTAGCTGAGCAGGAACCCCCAGGCGCAGAGCCGAGGGTGCTGTCGCCCACCGAATGGAGCGACAGCACCCTCAGCTCTGTTGAGGACTTCAGCGCCGTGCTGCTAGCTATGTTGGGCAGGCAGGTCACCGTCCTCCCGGCGAGTGTGGACGAAGCGCCGCAGCCCACCGGTTTTGCACAAGAGCCGGAGAGGGAGAGCCTACCTACCGAGAAGTCTCCCAGCCTGAGCAGGATAGTTCCGCTTGAGCAAGCCCCCTCTTTCGGAGGTTTCGCGGCCACACGCACGGCAGAAACCGCCGTGCGAGGCCAGGATGAAATGACCGGCGCGCCGCCGCCCCTCGACTACTCGGTCAAGCCGTCCAGGGTTGTCTCACCCGACTATAGCGGCCCCGCACTGGACGCGGTAGCGCCTTTTGAAGAACCGAACGTGGTGATGGGCACGGCTCCTCACGAGGCGCCGCCGGACCAACAGCCTGAGCAATCCGACGCTGTTTCCGGCAACGTCCGCGCCGACGACCTGGAGTTTGAAGAGTTCATGTTCGATAGGGGAACCGTAGGGCCGCCTATGCCCAACATGCAGGAGTTTATGCCCTCAGTGGTCGGCATGGAAGCGGCCCTCGACGTAGCACCTCAGCAGGAGACTCCACAGGCCGGCTATTCCCAACTAGAACAACCGGCTGCACCGGAGTTTATGCAGGTTGCCCTTGAACCGGCATCTTTGCAGTCGCCCTACGCCGCGAGCGAAACCGAGCCTGAGTACGCAACTGTGCCGGAGTTTATGCAGCCCGCACCTGAACAGGCCGAGTATGGGCAGCCGAGCGAGCAGTTGGAAAACCAGCCGCCGGTGCAGATGCAGGCCGAAGCGGAGACGGGGCAAGGCTCCCTCCCCTTCTGGTTGCAAGACACCTCGAACCTTGAGGCGATTGCCGGGCAGGGTTACGTGGACCTGGATTTCGGCGCACCGCCTGCCGAGGCCCCGGCTCCCGCACAATTCTCTATGGAAGAGGCGACCGCCCCGGCTGAGGAGGCACAGGCTGCACCGCCTATCACCTCCGGCTTGCAAACCTCGGCGCCCGCAGATGTCTCGGCCCCTCTGGAAATGCCGGAGCCGGTAGCTGCCTGGGAGCCTGCCCCCGCCTCTACACCCTCCCACGTGCCCGATCAATCGCTTGAGCAGCTTGAGCAGGCAAGCCAGGTGGAGGACTTACCTGCTTATGAGGACCTGCCCCCGATTGAGCCGTTCGACTTTTCCGCGCTCAACCTGATCGAGGAGGAGGAGGAGTTCGGCTTCAACACCGAAGAACTCTCCGGCTTGATGCCCTCGCGCAACGACCCCATGCGCGCCACCGCCGACCTTGATGTGCTGGCCGACATCTTTGACGGTACGCCGGTAGCAGGCCCACTCGAAACGCCCGCCCCCGCTTCGACCCCCGCTTCGCTCATGCCCATGTCGCCGGTAGCCTCTCTCTTGCAACCCGCAACTGAGGAAGAAGTAGCCTCAGCAGCCCAAGCCCAGGCTCCCACAGAGCAGCCTACTGAACAACCCAAAGAGCAGCCCGCCGACCAGGTATCCGGCCGGCAAACGACTAACCTCTCCGGCGGCTGGACCTCTACCGTCACCAGCGCGCTCACTATGGACTCGCTGGACGATGTGGAGATAGATGCCTTTGAAACGGGTATGTTGACCCGCCCGTCTGTAGGCGGCACTGATGCCCTCACCGATATGGACCTGGATATAGAGCCTTTCGACTACACCCAGCTAAATCTGGAGGATGAGTTGGAGACCGTCACGGGCCAGCTCAACTCAGGGCAGATCGCACCCGCTCCCGAAGATGTGCCTGCTGCGCTTGATGAGCAGCCCATCATGCAGACGACGCCCCCCGCTGTGCCACAGGCCGAAGAGGAGCAGCCTGCCGAAGAAGAAGACACCTGGCGCGGCACCGAACTGGATACCTCGCTCTTTATGCCCACTCAGCCTGCTCCGACCGACCAGGGTGCCGCGACATACTGGTTGACGGGCGAGGGGCTGACCGATGAGGCTGAACCTGAGCTTGTTGCGCCGGAGGCCACGCACCTCCCGCCTTATAGCTCCGAGGCTGATGAGCAGGAGAGGATCTTCAAGGCACGTGTGGACTGGGCCAACAATACGGACCCCGACCTATCGGGGCCAACCACCAGCCTTGTACAAGGGGCAGAGGACGAGAGCGAACTCGAAGCAGAGGAATACATCGAGCAGCCCCAGCTTCAGCAACTTCAGCCGCAGGCCAAGGAAGAATGGCAGGTGACGCCGCAGGTCGAGCAACCGCAAGAGCAGGAGGTAGGCGCCCCCGTTCTCGAACCGGCTTCGCTCATGCCCAACTACGCCTACCAGCCGTTGCAGGCCCCCGAACTGGCCCCTCAACCCGTCCCCGCTCAGATGCCCCAGGTCGGAGCCGGCCGCGACATCTATACGTCGGGGCCGTTGCCTGAACTGGAAGGGTTCGAGGAATTGCACGCCCTGGTCAATCAAAACCCTAACGACATCGGAGCGCACGTGGCCCTGGCCGCTGCCTACACGCAGTTCGGCGATATGGATACGGCCATACGTGTCTACCGCCGTATCCTCAGAAAGCGCAACGTGTCCCTTGCAGTGCTGCGGCTGATCACCGAGGAGCTAAACGAATTCGCGGGCGACCTGGAAGGCAATCCCTTGTTCCACCAGGTGCGCGGCGACCTCTATACCCGCCAGGGACGCAACCACGAGGCGATCCAGGAGTACAACAAGATAGTGTAGCGCCGTCGCAAAAGGCAAAAAGCGCCGGAACAAGCAATATAGTAACTTTGCAGCTTGCCCCGGCGCTTTCGTTTTGCTCACAGAGTTCGACATGAGTATAGCTTTATGCCCAAAATGCCTCGCGCCCATCATGGGTAACGCAGGCAGATCATATTGCAACTGTGTGAACGTCAGCACACAGGATACCTATCCAAAGCATAGAGTAGGAGCCCACACGATGAACTTGCCCAACATCGAGATTGTAGATGCTCCCGAATGGACCATAGCCCGGCAAGCAGTGAAAGACAAGCTCGATAACGCTGCGGCCTTCAGAGAGTGTCGGACAGTGGAGGTGTTCACTGATGGCTCGGCTCCTATCTCTAATCCCGGTGGTCAAGCGGGCTTCGGTATCGTCGCGGTGGGCTATGCCGAAGCGGTGGATACCGAAAAGGCCGCAAGACCCCAGCCGTGCGCCCAACTCAGTGTAGGAGGTTACATCCCGGCGCGGCGAGATGAGCCTGCCACCAGCAACAACAGGGCCGAAATAGCAGGCACACTGGCAGCCTTTGAGTTGGCCCGATGCCTGGGAGAGAAGTATGCTCGTTTGGAGCAGGTGTGCGTCTGGAGCGACAGCAAGTACGTCGTCAACTGTGGCAACGGCGTCTGGCAGCGCAAAAAGAACACCGACCTATGGGCCGCCTTCGATGCGGTACTCGCCCAGGTGAAAGGTGAGTTAACGCTCGGTTGGGTAAAGGGCCACGCCGCCAGTAACCTCAACAATACCGCTGACGAGCTTGCTACGTTGGCCGCCTTCAACTTCGATGAGGTCGTCCACAAGCGATTTCGCGCTGCACAGCAAGCTACAGGCCGCGAGATAATCGGGTCCTTCCAAGTAGTAGAAACACTGGGGGCCTCACTCGGCAATATTTCGTCAGCCGAGGAGAGCGCCGACCTGATAGACGAGTGGCAACCCAACAATGACTATACACTGGTTCTGTTCACCGAAATGGACGGTGGGGGGTATGCTGGTGCTGGTTCCGGTAGCGGGCCATGCACGGGCACGTACCGGCTCACGTCAAGAGATGGCCGCAACTATAAGACGAAAGTTAAGCACAAGGGAAAGCGTATCCCCGATGAAGGCGAGTATATGACTCTAATGGCTGCTCTCAACGATCTCATCACGCGCATTGAAGCAGCCGGGCGCAACCCCGGCAACTACACCCTCGCCATCGTCAGTAGGCGCGAATTGATGACAAAGCAGCTTACCGGAGCATACAGGGTAAAGTCGCCTCTGCTTCAATCCCTCTACGTAGAAGTGCGCGACCTGTTGAAACAGTTCAAGCACGTGGAGATCAGCTGGCGACGTAACGGACTGTCGGCCCAGGCGTTGGATTGACCCTGAGGTCGCGTTGGATACCTGACCCCCAGCCCCCAAACACTGTATAATAGGGGGCTATGTCACAAGACCCCCAACCGGCAAGTGTGCCCTGGCTCATTGTGGGCCTGGGCAATATCGGCCCCAGGTACGCGGGCACGCGGCACAACATAGGCTTCATGGCCGTTGAAGAGTTCGCAAAGCGGCACGGCCTACGCTTCTCCTCCAAGCAAGGCAACGCCGAAATCGCCCAGGGCAACATCGCGGGCGTTCGCGTGGTCCTTGCCAAGCCCCAGACCTACATGAACGAAAGCGGCAGGGCGGTCGGCTCTGTGTCACGCTTCTACAAAATCCCCGCCGAGAGGGTGCTGGTCATCTACGACGAGATAGACTTGCCCCTGGGCACGCTGCGCCTTCGCGAAAAAGGCTCGGCCAACGGGCACAACGGCCTCAAGAGCATAATCCAACACCTCGGCACCCAGAGTTTCCCACGCCTGCGTATAGGCGTAGGGCGGCCCGTCATCGCCGGCTACAGCGAGATAGACTGGGTGCTGGGCCGCTTCGCGAAGGACGAGCAGCCCATCGTCGAGGAAACCCTCCTGCGCGCCGTCGATGCTGTTGAAGCCGCCTTGCAAGGCGGGCTGGAGCGGGCTATGAACCGCTACAACACGAAAGAAGACCAGCCGAAAACATCCAAAACTTCCAGAGCACACCAAAAAGAGGCTCCAGCCGAGCAGGAGATGCGTACAACAAAAGAGGCTGTAGATCAGCCAAAGTCGCATGAGAGAGAGGGTTGGGCAGCCGGGGTCCGCCGTATCCTGGAGGAGGAAGCGAAAGGCAAATGAGGGCATTCAGCGTTTGGCGCACTGCTTACCACATCAGGGAGGTACGACGATGAGTCTGTCCGGCCTGCTGCCGCTCTTGTACGACCAACGCGGCTACGGGGCAATCGCCAGGGGCGTGGCCGCCGGGGAGAACGTGTGGGCCGAAGCGCCTCTCGACCCCGCACGCCCATACCTGCTGGCCGGTCTCCACGCCGACGTGACTGCCCCGCGCAACCGCCCGATGATAGTGGTGGCCGCCCGCAGCGAGCGCGCACGCCGCCTGTACGAGGGCTTGCCTGCCTACGCGCCGCCCGGCACACCCATCCTGCTGTTCCCCGCGCCCGATCTCCTCCCCTACGAGCGTATCGCCCCCGACCCCACCATCACAGGCGAACGGCTGCGTGTGTTGGCCCTGCTTGAAGACGGCGACGGGAGAGGTAAGGCAGAGCCTGCGCCTATCATCGTTACCTCGGTCTTCGCCCTCATGCACCCAACTATGTCGCCGGACGACATGGCCTTTGCGACCCGGCTCATCCGGCGAGGCGAGCGAGTAGTGATGAGCGAACTCCTAAGCCAGCTGGTAAACTTGGGGTACGAACCGGCGGCGTTGGTAGAGGAGCCGGGGCAGTTCGGGCGGCGCGGCGGCATCGTGGACCTTTTCCCGCCCACCTCCAGCCTGCCTATCCGTATCGAACTGTTCGGCGACGAGGTAGACTCCATTCGCGTGTTCAACCCCCTCACTCAGCGCTCCGAGGGGCAGGCCAACGCTCTCCTGATCACCCCGGCCTGCGAGATACCGCTGTGGCGGCGCGAGGAGACGTACCGGCAGTTGCGCGACATTCCGACCGGTAGTCTGCGCGAAGAAGTGCTGGAGGAGTGGCGCGATCAGTTGGATAAGATCGAGCGCGGCGAGTGCTTCGAGGGCCTGGCTCTGTTCGCTCCCTACTA
>JBBSIX010000170.1:0-7257 GCA_038231875.1 Chloroflexia bacterium
GGCCGTAACTTGAACACCTGTTCCAGGACCAGTATACATGCGTAGAGGGGCCTGTCAATCGAACTATGAGTGTAAAGTTTTGCACATCCTTTGCTTCCAAGTGCCGGCGCATGAGTCGGCCCACTCGCTTTGAGGCTCAAGAACTATGTTAGAATAGGGCAACCGGCTATGCGAATTGGCGCGTGCAGAAAGGACGGTGTACAGGCTATGCTCGCCAACGATTTGATCAACTGCGACCCTGAGATAATGAGCGGCGCTCCTGTGTTCATGGGAACCCGTGTGCCCATCAAGACCCTGTTCGACTGGCTCGAAGGCGGCAGCCCTCTGGACGATTTCCTCGACAACTTCCCTAGTGTGTCTGCGGCGCAAGCCATCGCCCTTCTGGAACTTTGTAAAAGGCTGTTGGGAGCGGGTGATGAGAATATTGATGGACGAGAATCTGCCCAGATTACTCCGGCGCAGTCTGCCTGAGCACCAGATAAAGACGGTACAGGAGATGGGCTGGTCCGGCATCAAGAATGGTGAACTGTTGGCTTTGGCCGAACCTGAGTTTGATGCTTTCCTCACAATGGACCGCAACCTCCCGTTCCAGCAGAGTCTACGCAGCCGCGACATCGTTGTGGTTGTGCTCGTCGCCCAGGACAACAGGTTGCCCACCCTGCTCCCCCTGATGCCGCTTGTGCTGGAGCGGCTGCAAACTGCCCAACCGGGCGACGTGCTCCACGCCGGCGTTTAGCCGCCCCAAGCATGTGAACCGCACTCCCTCTACCCCGTGCCTGTCCGGACTCCACCCATCTTGGGGTGTGGGAACTACACTGAAACGCCCCTCTGAAAGACCATGATAGCAGACTATTCTTGACACCTACTGTCACTATTTCCTGTATACTGTGAGCGAATCCGGCATGGGGAGGGCGAGATGAGGGCAGACCGCCTACTTTCGATACTGATGCTGTTGCAGGCTCGCGGGCGCATGACGGCGCACGAGCTGGCCTCGGAGCTTGAAGTGTCGGAGCGCACGGTGTACCGCGACCTGGAGGCGCTACACGCGGCGGGCGTGCCTGTGCTCGCCGAACGTGGGCCGGGCGGGGGTTGCGCTTTGCCCGACAAGTACCGCACTGACCTTACCGGCCTGACCGAGCAGGAGGTGCGCGGTCTCTTTATCTCGGTCGTGCCGGGGACGCTATCGGCGCTGGGGTTGGATAAGACGATAGAAGCTGCCTTGCTCAAGCTGTCGGCTTCGCTGCCCGCCGTGCAGCGCAAGGGGGCCGAGCGGGTGCGCGGTTTGGTGCATGTGGATACCGCACCCTGGTTCCACCCCGCCGAGCCTATGCCCCACCTCAGGACGCTGCAAGATGCGCTATGGGCGAGTCGGGGGTTGTTGATCAAGTACCGCAGCGGCAGGGGCGGGCGCAGCAGACAGCATATTAACCCCTACGGATTGGCCGTCAAAGCCAACGTATGGTATCTGGTTGGAGCATCGCCTCGTGAGAGTGGGTCATACGGCGTGGACCGGAGGCAGGATGAGAGGCAAGAGCCTGGCGTCTACAGGGTGTCGCGCATCGAGGAGGCCACCCTGCTCGATGCGACCTTTGAGCGCCCCGGCAAGTTCGACCTGGCCGCCTTTTGGCCCGCCTGGTGCGCCGAGTTCGAGGCGAGCCTGCCGCGCTATCAGGTGCAGGTGAGGGTGGCCCCCGACCTTGTGCCTGTGCTGCCCACTATCTATGGCGAGGGTGTGCATAGCCTCATTGCCGAGGCCCCGGCCCCTGATGCGGAAGGTTGGCTCACGCTCTCGTTTACTTTCGGCAGCTTCGACGAAGCCCGCAACAGTATACTTGGCCTGGGCACGGGAGCCGAAGTGGTGGAGCCGCAAGAGCTGAGAGACAGTGTGATACGGACTGCCGCCAGTGTAGTGGCCTCCTACACCGGCGGGTCGGCGCGCAACGTTGTGAAGCTGATACGCGGCAAGGAGGAGTAGCCGGCTACAACCCCAACTTGAGCATACCGCTCACCGTGCCTAATAGGTTGTCTATCGGTACCCGTATCTGTTCCATCGTATCGCGGTCTCTGACGGTTACGGCCTCGTCCTCAAGGGTATCGAAGTCCACCGTCACGCAGAGGGGAGTGCCGATTTCGTCCTGGCGGCGATAGCGCTTGCCGATAGAGCCGGTTTCGTCGTACTGGCTCATGTAGTAAGGGCGAATAATACCGTGAACCTCCCGCGCTTTGTCGGCCAGTTTCTTCGAGAGGGGCAGCACCGCCAGCTTGATCGGGGCGATTTCGGGGTGGAAGCCGAGCACCACCCGTGTTTCGTCCTTGTCCGGCTCCTCACGATAGGCGTCCAGCAAGCAGACCAGGGCGATCCTGTCGGGGCCGACGGCAGGCTCGATAACATAGGGGAAGATAGCCGCCTTCGCCTCCTCGTCGAAGTAGGTGAGGTCTTTGTTGCTCTCCTCGCTGTGGCGGCGCAGGTCGAAGTCGCCCCGGTTGGCGATACCTTCCAATTCGCCCCAGCCCCAAGGGAACATGTACTCGATGTCGGTGGTGGCTTTGGCATAGTGGGCAAGCTCCTCGCGCTCATGCACCCGCAGGCGCAAGTTGTCGGGCCGGATGCCGTACTTGAGATACCACTCGTAGCGGGCCTCCACCCACTGCTGGTGCCACTCCTCGTCGGTGCCTGGGCGCACAAAGAACTCCATCTCCATCTGCTCGAACTCGCGGGTGCGGAAGATAAAGTTGCCGGGCGTGATCTCGTTGCGGAACGCCTTGCCCTGCTGGGCGATGCCGAACGGCAGCTTGCGGCGCATAGACTGCTGCACGTTGAAAAAATTGACGAAGATGCCCTGGGCCGTCTCAGGGCGCAGGTATGCCACCGACGCTTCTTCCTCGACGGGGCCGACGAAGGTCTTGAACATTAGGTTGAAGCGCCGCACCTCGGTCAATTCGCCCCCGCAGTCGGGGCACCGCTCGCCCTCGATCTGGTCGGCACGGAAGCGGTGGCGGCAAACTTTGCAGTCCACCAAAGGGTCGGTGAACTCGGTAATGTGCCCCGACGCCTGCCAGATGAGGGGCGACATCAGGATCGCCGAGTCGAGGCCCACAATGTCGTCGCGGCGGTGTACAAGGTCGCGCCACCAAAGGTTCTTGATGTTGCGCTTCAGTTCTACGCCGAGCGGCCCGTAATCCCACGTCGAGGAGAAGCCGCCGTAAATCTCGCTCGACGGAAAGACGAAGCCCCTCCGCTTGGCGAGCGACACTATTTTGTCCATAGTCACGCCGGACTTGGCTGTGTTGGCTGCATTCACTGTTTCCACTGCTGTCCTCCTGGTACTCTCCCGGTATTTTCCTGGTACTCCCCACAAAAAAACCCCACGCCCCTGCCTTGTCAGGCATAGGGACGAGAGGCTTGTAAACTCCCGCGGTTCCACCCTACTTGGCACTATGCTTACGAAATGGAGTGCCCTCTTTGGTGTAAATACAGTCCGGCGCCGCTCTGGAGTGCCTGGGCTGCGCATATGCGAGGCTTCCACCCTCTCGCGAGGCCTCGCTCTCTGGCTGCGTTTGCGCTGCCGTTTCTCCTTCAACGCTGCTTTCCGGCTGTGTGCGTATTTGATTGTGTAGGCTGTGATTATAAGCGAAGGCCGGTGTTTCGGCAAGGCGGCCCAGCACAGTAAATGTTCACATTTGGGGTGGAGGAATCGTAAAGGATGAACTGTAGGGGCAGGCACAGGGACGATTGACTCCAACTAATCAAGTTAAGTGTGCTACTTTGTTGGGAAATAAAGAACTACTACCCTTTGTCATTCTGAGCGCAGCGAAGAATCAGCCGGTGGAGCATGATAGTTAGGGGCAGAGTAGCTTCCTTACAGTGCAAGGTACAGCATTTTTCAACCCTACTGTCATACAGGCGTACTGATTCTTCGCCGCGCTCAGAATGACAAAGGGTAGTATGGAAGTGCTTGCCCGTTATGGCAGCGTAGCATAGCTCGATTAGTTGGAATCAATGGTCCCTGTGCCTGCCCTCTATCCCCGATCTGGGGGGCAGGGATAGAGGGCAGGCACAGGGGGTTCTTGGGCAAAGCCCAATTCAGCCCCTACAGACCGTTGTCCCACCCCAATTCTGAACACTTACCCAGCATAGCTTCAGGTGCGGCTAATCACCAGGAACAGAACCCTTACGTTCCTACCTCACCTGTTCCGCAGCGCAAAGAGAGGGGCGAAGGGCACGCCCAGACCCAGCGAGGCCAGTATCCACTCGCCGGCGTTCTGGAAGCCTAGTTTGGCGTAGACGCGCCCGGCGGCGGCGTTGTCCAACAGGTAAAAGAGGGCCACTGTGCGGATGCCCCTGCCGAACAAACGGTTGCACAGCGCCCCTACGCACAGCGCCGACAGGCCCATTCCCCGGTACTCGGCGCGGGTAGCTACCCCGCCCAGCATGGCCGCCCCGCCGCCCTCGGCGCTGGACAGCGCGGCAGAGACGACACTGCCTTCCCTATCTTCAACGAAGTACAAGGTGCGGTACGCGAGTTGCTCGGTGAGGCGGTTGCGCCAGGCTGCGCGGGTGGGCAGCTTCGCCAGCGAATAGAAGCCCAGGTCGTAGAAGTCTATCAGCTTCTCTATGTCGTCGGGCGCGCCCAGCCGGGGCGCGGTGAAACCCGATGCAGCAGGAGGCAAGGCCGGCATGCTGAGATCGCCTGGGTGCGCCGTTCTGAAGTAGCACCGGTCGGCGGGGCCGACGCCTGCCTTATCTATCAAGGGCAATATTGCCCCTACTTGTCGCGCGTGCCCGCTCAACAAACTGAGAACGCCTTGCTTGCCCTTCTCCACTACAACGGCGGCCAGGGCCTGCAACGTTTCCCTATCCCCCGGCGTGTGGTAGATGCCCCCCGTGCCGCTGACGGCTGTTACCGCCCCCAGGAGTTCCCCCTCCTTGAACGCGCCCACAGCCCAGGGTCCGGCGTCTTCCGCCCCCGCCTGCCCCTCTCGTTCAGTCCGCTCCTGCTCCAGCAGGGCGCTCAAATGGAATACATTGTGGGCCGGCTCGCGCATCAGCAGCGCTTCCAACCGGGGCCGGTCCTGTGTTGTTAGAGGGCGTGTTTCCAATCTCCAAGTTCTCAGTTCCCAAGTTCCCTTCAAAGTCGGCCACAAGGCTCGACCTTGCAACTAGCTTGCCGGTGTTCTGCCTTTGACGAAGTAGAAGGCGACGCCCGCCAGCCCTGCCGCTACGAGTAGGCCGCCCACTATGTACAGCAGAAGGTTGGAGCCTCCGGCTGCGGCGCTTGCTACCGCCGCCGTCGCGGTGGGGATGAGGGTCACTACCACCACGGGCGGGGAGGCGGGGGTCACTTGCGACGTGGGGGTGGCCTCCGGCACGGGCCTCGTGGTGAGGGTCACTCCGGTGGTGTAGGTTCCCAGAGGGGCTACTGTGGCGGTGAGTAACGGTTCGGTGGGCGATAGGACAACCGGCTGTGGGGTAGGAGACACAGGAGGTTGTTCCTCGGTGGGGGTGGACTGTGCGGGTTGCTCGGTGGGCAGTTGTGTGGCCGCCGGTTGGCCCTGCGAAACGGGGCCTGGGTACTGCATGGCGTCGGCTTTGACCGCATCGTACACAGGTTGGGGCGAGAAGTCGGGATTGAGCATGGCAAAGTAGAACTCGGCCTTTTCGGGCGGGATGTCGCCCACCTGCCGGAAATACCAGATCGACACGACCCCGGCCCAGGGCCAGTGTTGGCGGGCGTACTCGACCCCCTCCACCGTCCACTGCGCCTGCTGCTGGGGGCTGACGTGCCGCCAGAAGTTCTTTTCCTCCTCGGAGAGGCTGTCGGGCGAGGCGTTCCAGCCGAACTCGTCGAACCAGATAGGGCGACCCTCGTCGCCGTTCTGCACCATGACCTCGCGCAGCAGTTCGACGCGGCGGAAGTTGAGCACTTTGGGGTCGGGCGGGGCGCTTGGAGGCATGTCGAGGCCGTAGCCGTTGGCCGAGGCGATGTCGAAGTTGCCCTTCACTCCCGCATCGTACATGCCCTTCCAGTAGTCAATCTCGTTCATGTTGCCGCGCAGATTCGGCCCCTCCAACGTCATAGCCATCGGCGCACTGAGGATAACGGCGTCCGGGTGGGCCGCTTTCACGGCAGGATACACCGCCTTGAGCATAGCCGCATACTCGGCGGGGTCCACTGCCTGGCCGGGAACCCACTCGCCGGTCAGGTTCGGCTCGTTCCATACCTGCACATACTGTATGCGCCCTTTGTAGTGGTCGAGAAAAGCGTTGATGAAGTTGCTCAGGTCTTTATCGTGCTTGATGGGCGAGTTGCCCTTTTCGGCCTTTGCCCAATCGGGGGCATGGTCAATGCGGGCGATCACCCGTAGCTTATACTTGTCCGCGAGGTCCACGATACGGTCGAACTTCTCCCACGACGACTTGTCCCACTTGTCATCATGGAAGTAGCCCTTCTTGAACTCGATCTCCTGCCATGGAAACTCCTGCTTCACCCAGGGGATGTTAGCCTCGGCGATCATCTGGAGCGTCTTTTCGATCTTGGCTGTTTCGACTTCCTTGTGGAGAAAGACGTTCACGCCATAGGGGTTGGCTGGTATCAGGCTGTTCTGCGCCTGTACCGAGCCTGCATAGGAGGCCGGCAGCGACAGGAGCATCAAGAAGGCGGCCATGAATGCCCGCATGCCCGCGTGAAAAACTGGTGATCTCAAAACGTAAGTACCTCCTGGAGAATGTCAGGCTTGGAACAACAAGCGCCTGAGGTTAAGACGAACGAGGAACGCCGGGGTCGTTCTCAGGATACAGGAAGGGCGAAGGGTGTGCAAGTCGGCAGTGCGCTCTACGTAAGGGGTCAGACTTGGGGTGGAGATATAAAGAGGGGATGCAGGGGCGCAGCCCCATGACGGAGTTTGGGGTATTCCCCGCTCTTTCCTTCATAAAAGCAGCCTCTCGCAGGGCAAACGCATCTAAATTGGGGGTGAAAAAGAGCGGGGCGACATAGGAGAAGTGAGACAATGATAACAATCACATGAGGAGGAGCCATCGTGAGCACAAACGTAAACATTAGTCCCCCTTGAGCAGGTAAGGGGACCTTTATTGGCCCTTGGAGACCCAAGAGTAGAACGCACCAAGCTACACTAACTGCTCGACATCATCACCATAGCTATTTATGCTGTGATCTGTGGAGCAGGTAACTGGGTAGAAGTTGAGCAGTTCGGTAATAAGAAGGTGCCATTCTTCTACACAAGCAACATCCAGAAAGA
>JBBSIX010000171.1:0-7256 GCA_038231875.1 Chloroflexia bacterium
CAATCTTTTTCCCCAGGTGTGAAGCTTTGTACATAACCCCTTATGTGAACATGCCGCACTTGGGACCGCTCGCTCTCAACGTAAAAAAGAGAAAAACAATGCCGGCAGCCAAGAGGGGCGGCATAAGCCGCCCCTCTTTTCGAGTCTGCTTCCCTTGTCCCCTTCTAGGGCGTCAGGCAGAAGTAGGCCACCGCAGTGTTGCGGCTGTACTGGCCGTTGAAGGTGATCGCCCAGATGCCGGGGGCCTGTGCGAACGCGCTGGTTGTGCGGAAAGGCAGAGGACCAAGTATGCCGTCTTCATCGGGTATCACTTCCACATTGGAGTCTGCCACATCTCTGGGCGTGAGGGGGCTGGCGGTTCCCACCACAGCGCCGTTCGGCAGCGTGAACCAGAAGGAGATAGGTTCCGTCGGGGTGAAGCCGCCGGCGGCGAACCTTATCGTCTCGCCTGCACGTATCTGCTTCTTGTCGCTCTCGGCATTGATGTTCTTGGGTAGAGCGCCGCACGAGGTCTGCACCCCTCCGCCAGGAGGAGGATTGCTGGGCGGCGGGTTACTCGGTGGCGGGTTACTCGGTGGCGGGTTGCTGGGGTTGCCGGCTGCGTATTTCTGCTGGTAGCGGAACTTGCCCAGCTGGGACAAAAGCACCTGATAGGCAGGCTGCTGCTCAGGGTGGTACTCAAAGACTGCCCGCTCGAAGTACTGCACCCTGTAGGTCTTGCCGTCCAGGGCCGACACCTCTTGAAACTCCTCAGAGATAGGGTAGCCCTGCTGCGCTAGGCCGCCATGGCTCTCCCAGTATTGCAGGAAGATGCCGCCAACGTGCTTGCCGGTGGCAGGGAATATGCGCGCGCCGGCAGCGTTGCTGGGCGCCTGGCCGGGGGCGTTGCCGCTGTATTTCTGCTGGTACAGGAAGTTGCCCAGCAGCGACAGCAGCACGTCGTTGGGCGATTGGTTCTCCGTGTGCAGTTCAAACACCGCTCGCTCGAAGTACTGGACGGTGTAGATTTTGCCGTCGGTGTCCGAGCGCTCCTGTATCTCGTTGGAGATCGGGTAGCCCTGCTGGGTCAGGCCGCCGTGACCCTCCCAGTACTGCAAGAACTTGTTGCTGACCGTCTTGCCTGTTTCGGGGAATGTGCGCGACACTCCTTGCGCCGTTGAACTGGCTGTGGGCAAAGCCGGCAACGCCAGCAGCGCCAACATAGCAACCGCGAACCACTTGTTTCTAAAAACCTTCATAAGAGTTTCGTCCTCCAAGATTTGGATAGTTTAGACACACCTCAACATTAGAACTACGCATGTAATCTATTCTGCATCCGATATTACATAGGCCGCGCTCTCCGCATCACTATACGCACAAGCAAATCAGTCGGTATTATACAACCAATAGGCGGGTTTTTGAAGAGGCTGGAACAACTTTCGCTGCTCTAATCATAAAGGCAGACGGGAAGAGGCGGATGAGACAAAAAGCGGTACGGAAATCAGCACAAAGACTCATAGAGCGTCGGAAGCGGCACAACGGCCGGCATGGGGTCGTTTCCCCGTTCCACGCCTCTACTTGCTCCAGTAGTCTGCCAGGGCAGCTTCGGCCACGATGGGCACTTCTTTGAGGATGGCCTCACCTGCGCGCACCATCTCATACTCCACGATCTGCTTGACCTCTTCGGCCTGGTCGGTTCGCACCTCTACCACGATCTCATCGTGTACGGTGTTGACCGTGCGGGCGTCCCAATCTTTGAGGGCCGCGCGAATGTAAATAAGGGCCAGCTTGGTCATATCGGCGTTCGATCCCTGGATCGGGCTGTTCTTCCCCTGCCGCTCGATTGCGCCTATCTGTTTGCGCCATTCGTCTTCATTCTGACGCTTGAGGCTATCGTCGGGCATATTGTAGAAGCGTTTGCGCCCCAGGGTCGTGACCGAGTAGCCGAGCCGCACTGCGTCTTTGGCGGCTTTGTCGAGCCACTGCTGCACGCCCGGATACGCCTTGAAGTAGCGCGAGATAAGCCCTTTCGCCTCGTCGAGCGACACGCCCAGCCGGGGGGCCAGCCCACCCGGACCCATTCCGTAGGCCAACCCAAAGTTGATAGCCTTGGCCGCCGAACGCTGCGGCTTCTGCACTTCTTCCAACGGCACGCCGAACATCTGCGAGGCAGTCAGCGAGTGAAGGTCGCCGCCCGACTGAAAGGCGGACACAAAGCCTGGGTCCAGCGAAAGTTCGGCCAATATCCGAAGCTCCGCCTGGCTGTAGTCACACGTCACCAGCTTATATCCTTCCGGGGCGATGAAGCACTTGCGGAAGTCGGAGGTAGCGGGTATCTGTTGCACGTTTGGTCTGTTACATGAAAATCTCCCCGTATCGGCTCCGTGCTGGTTGAAGTCGGGGTGGATGCGACCCGTTTTGGGGTTTATCAGGCTGAGGACGTTCTCCCCAAAGGCCGACAGCGTTTTTTCGTGGCTGCGATACTCAAGCAGCTTGGCAACGGCGGGGTGACTGAACTTGACCAGTGTAGACTCCATCGTGTCGGGCAGGTCCACCCCCAGGTTGGAAAACGCCTCCATAAGCTGCGTAGACGAGTTGAGGTTGATGGAGGGCACACCGAACATGGTGGCCTGCATAGTAGCGGACTGGAGCATCTCGCACAGTTCGGCGGCGGCGGCTTCGCGCTGCACACCTACATCCTCGATGATCTTGCGCCACTTCACTTCGTCTATCTTTACGCCCGCCAACTCCATATCGCCGACGGCAGCCACGCAGCGAAACTCCAGGTCGGCTATCTGCTCCAGCTTGAGACGCCTCAACTCTTTCTGCTGCAACCGCCAAATAGGAAGCATGATAAAGGCGTCGCGTGCCGCATAGTGCAACTGCTCAGGGGCAAGATAGGCATCGCCGATGTGGGCGGTCTTGTAGAACGCCTCGCGCACCGCCTTATCGAGCACAGCGCCGATATACTTGGCCGATATCTGCTTGAGAGAGATTTCGCGGCCATGCCCCGCTGTGCATATCCTCTCCGCAAGCATCGTGTCGAAGATACCCGCCAGAGTAATGCCTACCTGCTGCCGGAGCATCTCGTACTCGAACTTGGCGTTCTGAGCCACCTTGAGGATCTCCGGGTTCTCCAGCACCGGCTTGAGGGCCAAAGGCACCAGCCGCCTACAGTCTACGATATACACCTTGTCGTCGGTGGACAGCTGTAACAGGAGCAGTTCGCAAGTATGAGGGTCAAGGCCGGTGGTCTCGGTGTCTATGCCCAGCACCCGCTCCTGGGCCAGCATCTCTGCCACCTGAGCCAGCCGCGAAGGGTCGTTGATTAGCTCGTACTCGAACTCGTTGTAGTTGCCTGCTGAGGTCGGGGGAGGCGACCCGCCCTCGGCGCCCGGCTGTTGGGCATCCTGATCCTGCGCGGGGGCCATTTCGCTCTCGGCGAACATGGTGAGGGGTACGGTGTCGGTTATCGCCAGGTCTACGTGCTGTGAGCCGTTGCCGTTGCCGTTGCCGTTGCCGTTATAACTGCCGGGGTAGGCAGTGGAGGCTGCCGAGGGTTGCGACTCGTCTGCGCCGGGAGCAGGTTCGGCAGTGTAGTCGAAGTAGAGTTGCCAGTAGTAGTCGTCGCCCCGCTTTGCGTGCCGCTTCTTGGGCACAAGCTGAAACTCGGCGCTTGAGGTGTGCCCGTCGGCATCGCTTTCGGTCGCCTCCTCATCAGCCTCGAACAGCCCCGAACCCAGCACAGCCGGTTCGGCATTCCGCAGCCTGGCCTCGACATGCTCGGCGTGCAAGGGCGCACCGCAGTGCCGGCAAACCGCATGCGGCGGCTCGGCCCCGCCACCGTTGGGGGGCAAGGGCGACCAATGCTCACAGATTTGGCACCAGATAGTCATATAGTGTTCGGAATGCGGCACATGCACACAAGATCGTACCGAGCGGGTGAACGGGTGAATCAGGTGTTTGGACTCTAATTATACAGCTTTACGGCGGGCACAGGAGGGGAATCCACAACACTTCACATGTTGTTGGGAGCACCAGTCGCGCAAATACAACCCAAAAGTACCAGAGAATCTACTTGACCATAACATCCACTCTCTGATACACTTGGTGCAACCTGACGGCTCACGGCTCGTCAAGTTAGTACGGTCTGCTCGTACTTGTATTCCAGCATGGAGCTTGATTATGCTGAACGCTACTGTCGTTACAATCGTTACAACGGTGAAAAAGATAAAAACCGCAAAGCACATGGTCGTCCGGGCCTCCTTTGGAGCGCTCTTTGTCTCGTTGCTCGCCGTGTTGCTACTCGCCGGCTGCGGGTCGGCAGGCAGTTTCGCCTCCCAACCCTCCAACGAAAAAGGCAACTCACAGGCGACTGGCACGCCTACCCCCACCGAACGAGCCGCTCTCGATACAAGCTCCTGGGCGCTCAACAGCAGGACGGTGCAGGGTACAAGATTCAGCTACCGTTATCCGGCGGGCTGGAGCAGTGACCTTGTTTACTGTCCCAAAGCAGCCGGCGAGATGGGTTCGCACCTGCCGACGGGCTGTGCCTCCACCGATTTCCTGGTGGGACAAAAGGCAGCTGACGTAGGCCGGATCAAGGGCGCCGGCTTGACGGTAAGCGGCAAACAGGCCGTCAAGAGTGTCGAGGCTCCACCCGACAACAGTAAAGCGGCCCGTATCTACACCCTTATGGTATACGGCAACGACGGCGCGCCCCTGTTCGGCTTCACTACCTACATCGGCCCCGGCACGCCCCCCGCCGACCAACAGGCCATCCTCTCTCTCCTGGACGGCGTGGCAGCTACCCTTTCGGTGGAGAAACAGCCGTGAGGGGCGGTTGCCGGGCGATGCGAGCGGGGCATGAGCGAAGTGGGGGGCGGCAACGGTGCAAGGTTCCCTCTGTGCTCATCTACCTGGTCGTGCTGGGCATTGCTCTCGGCCTGGGAACGTCACACCTCGTGGCAGCCGCGCCCAACAGCGAGAACCCCCAGTCGGGCGGTATGGGCATCCCCACCGGCGGGCTGGTTACTACCTTCTTCGCCGAGCCGATAAACTATGAGAGCAGCGGCTACTATTACGACCCAAGCAACACGCTACAATACGCCAACTACGTATTCCATCACGGTATAGACGTGTCGGGAGGCTGCGTGGCGGGGGTGAACCCTGTGTACGCGGCGGCGGCAGGCACGGTGGCGGTGGCCCAGTTTGTCAACGACGGCTACGGCACGCAGGTGATTCTAGATAACGGCTATAATGTAGGCGGCAACGGCAAGTACACCTACACCTTCTACGCGCACATGGGCAACGGACGCACCGGGCAGCGATACCTAATGGTGTCGCCCGGCCAATATGTGCAGGCGGGGCAGCTTGTCGGCTATCAGGGCAACGATGGAGCGGCCTTCGGCTCGTGCGCCCCCGACCCCGGCACGCACCTCGACTGGGAGATACGCATCACCAGCATCGCCCTCGCCTACAGCACGGCCATGCGCTACAACGCCACCGCCGCCAGCCCCAACTATTATACCTACAATCAGCTTACTTATAACGATGCCGCGCCGGTGTACAATGTATCTCCCGGCCCCTTCAATGGGCCTCCCCCTCCCCCTCCTGCGCCCACCAGCACACCCGTGCCGGCCCCACCGCCACCCAGCGCTTGTGGTATGAGCTTCAGCGATGTGCCGGGCAGCTACTGGGCCTACTCTTACATAGACAGTCTGTACTGCCGGAGCGTAATCGGCGGCTACGGCGACGGTACGTTCAGGCCCGCCAACAATACCACGCGCGGACAATTCACCAAGATGCTGGCGCTGTCCTTCGGCTGGAACCTGTACGATCCCGCCTTTCCCACCTTCTCCGACGTGCCCCCCGGCAGCATCTACTACCGCTACATCGAAACAGCGTACCTGAGGGAAATAATCAGCGGCTACCAGGACGGCACGTTCCGCCCCAACGAGCCGATCAGCCGGGCGCAGACCGCCAAGATGATAGTGTCGGCGGAAGGCTGGCAGCCGATCTACCCTGCTTTCCCGCCCTTCTCCGACGTACCCGCCGAGCACTGGGCCTGCGGGTACATCCAGGCCGCCTACAACAACGGCATCGTCACCGGCTACAGCGACGGCACGTTCCACCCCGCAGCGCAAGTCAGCCGCGCCCAGCTATCCAAAATGCTGACGCTGGCGCCCCAGCCGTAGCCGCGTCTGCCGGGCTGCTAGACCAAAACCACTTTGACGATCTGCGGCTTGGCTCCCCAGCGGATCGGGGGGTGGCCGCCCAGGCCGTTGCCGGCGTACATGAGCGTGCCGGCCATCTTATGGAACCCCTCGGCGTAGCGGCGATTGTAGCGCGACGATACCACTACGTGCCCTATCACGGGCAGCTTTATCTGGCCGCCGTGATTGTGCCCCGATAGTTGCAAGTCCACCGGGTATTGCGAGACCGTTACCAGATAGTCCGGCACATGAGCCAACAGGAGGGTACAACTCCCCGCCGGGATGCCGTGCAGGGCAAGCCTTATGTCGGCGTGCTGCGACCAGGGGTCGGCCACGCCTGCGATGTAGAGGCGAGCGCCGTTTCTCTGCAAGGCCACATGCTCGTTGTGCAGCACCCTGATGCCCGCACGCTCAAGCGCATCGGTAACAGGCGCGGGGCTTTCGTCGAACCTATCGTGGTTGCCCAGCACCGCCAACGTGCCCGCCCCGTCCCGCTTCCGCCTGGACCACTCCCCCAGGGGCGCAAGCAGCCCGGCGACAACCTCTATGTCCTGCCGGTAGGTCTGGTAGTCGCCCGTCAGCACAATCAAGTCAGGCGACATCTCTAGGCTCATCTCTACCACGCGGCGCACAAACTCGGCTGAAGTGAACTCGCCATAGTGTATGTCGGTCAGTTGCAGTAGGGTAAAGCCTCTGAACTGCGGCGGCAGGTTCTCCAGCCTTAGCTTGTAGGTAACTACCTGCAAGCTGAAAAGCTGGTTGTACCCGCGCTGCGCCAGGCGAGTGAAAACGGTGTCGGGGCACCCGGCCTGGAGCACGGCAGCCGTCAGGTCGGCGTCCTCGATGTGGGTACACTCTATCTCAGCAGGCATGGGCGCAGGGTGGAGGCGGCGGTACACCTCCTGCGCCAGGTAGCGCGCTCCAAGCAAGACGAAGAAAGCTCGGTACAGCCAACTCCCGGAGAAAGGACGCAGCAACGACCCTAGAAAGCGTTGCGGCCCACCTCGCACGAGAGATGCACGCAAAGCCCCAACTAGCGGCCAGAGAGTAAGATTGCCCACG
>JBBSIX010000172.1:0-7152 GCA_038231875.1 Chloroflexia bacterium
ACACATTGGACGGCACGTGCGGAGGGACTCGAACCCCCAACCTTGGCTTTTGGAGAGCCCTGCGCTGCCAATTGCGCCACGCACGTATGCGGGATAAAAAATCGTCCCTCTGCCAAAGCATTGTGGACTGACGTTCTCTTGCATTATAAGCCATGCAGTGGGGGGTGTCAAGGCATTTTGTTCTAGTGATTACCCACATCCCAAGCTGTACTGGATAACCCTGCCGGCAGGTGAGAACTACTTCTCCTTGTCATTCCGAGTAATCATGGCCCTCATGCCACAACCGACGATGAAAATGTGCGCGTCCGTAGGGGCACGGCGCGCCGTGCCCCTACCCTTCGGAATCTCTATTTTCAGAGGAGCGCAGCGAAGAATCAGCCGGTGGAGCATGATAGTTAGGGGCAGAGTACCTTCCTTGCAGTGCAAGGTACGGCACTTTTCAGCCCCACTGTCATACAGGCGTTCTGATTCTTCGCTGCGCTCAGAATGACAAAGCATAGTAGCTCTTCATTTCCAAAGGGGTTCTTGCTTCGCAATTCAGTTCTCTACAGACCATTGGCCCACCCCAAGTATGACCGCTTATCCCGCAGATAAGAATACGCATGAGGGTACACCGTTTGAGAAGGTAAGAGGGCCAGGGTCTTTACGAACAACAAGAACGGCCCCATGTGGAGCCGTTCTTGTCGCCTCTGCGCTACTACTGCTACATCTTGGAGAGGATTTCAGCCCTCTTGGCCTCGTAGATGTCGTTGGTGATGAGGCCGTCGTCGAGCATCTGCTTTAGCTGCTTGAGGCTCTGCACAGGGTCAGCCGCCTGGGGAGCGCCCGCCGCGCCTGAGCCTTGCATCCCCTGGGCGATGATCTGGGCCATGCCTGCGCCCATGCCCATACCCGCGCCGAGGCCGAGGCCCGCGCCGGCCGCGCCCGCAACGTCGCCTCCGCCTTCGCCGTCACCCTTGCCGAGGTTGCCGACTGCCTGCGCTGCCTGGTACTGCATGTACTGCTGCATGTTGCCTACCACCCCCATGCCGGTGCGCTCGTCTATCCGCTTCTGCACTTCCTCCGGCGGGGTGATCGCGGTAACGTACAAAGCTTTGAGGTTGAGGCCCAGGTTGCCGAAGTCGTCGGCCACCGCCGTCTTGAGGCCCGTGCCTAGTTCGTTGTAGTACTGCGGCAGGTCGAGCAAGGTCTTCATCGTCTGCCCCATCAGGTCGTTGAAGCGCGACACGATAATGGTGCGAAGATAATCCTCGATCTGGCCCGTTTCGTACAGCCCTTGTGTGCCCACCACTTTGTTGACAAAGAGTTGCGGGTCGGCAACGTTCATAGCGTAAGCGCCAAAGGCTCGCAGGCGCACCATGCCAAACTCGCTGTCGCGGAAAGTCACAGGCTCCATTGTGCCCCACTTCATGTCAAGCAGGTCGGCCATGTTGACGAAGTAGACCTCTGCGCGGAAAGGCGACTTGCCGCCGAATGGAATGCTGATCAGGTTCGCCAGCAAGGGTATATTGGCTGTGGAAAGGGTGTGGCGCCCCGGCCCGAACAGATCGAGCGCCTTGCCGTCGCGGAAAAAGACCGCCGTCTGGCTCTCGCGCACCACCAGTTGCGAACCCAGCCGGAACTCCCCGGACCCACCCTCCGGCACACGGTGAACTAGCTGCCTGCCTGTCGGGTCCAAAAACTCGATTACGTCTAGAATTGCCATGCCTTTCTCCTTTTGGGTTATCGAGCGTCAAGGCCAAAAGTATCGCCCGGCGCTCGTTATCAGGTAACGTTCAGATTTGGGTATGAACGCAGCAGGGGCCCATTATGCGGTATGCTATCGCCCATCACCCCTGCTCTGCTCATGCGCCCCTTCCACGTCTGGGGGGAGGCTTTAGATAGGAGAGAAACAGGGGACACCCCGCCCCCCGCTCCGCTCATACCCCGTCATTGGCTCCCGCCCCTGCACCCCGCTTCTGAACAGCGCCTGCGCTCTCTACTGTCCGCCCTGGGACATGCCTATGTCGCGGGTGCGCTCACCGCCTTCTACGGGGCTGGTTTCGCTGATCGTGCCCATGCCGCCTGCCATGCCGGTGTTGTCTTTGCCCTCGGCCCTGCCCATACGGGCTTTGAGGGCGGCCAGGTCGTCCTCTATCCGGGTGTTGCGCTCGTTTGTCTCGAAAGAAACGTCGGGACTTTCCTCCGAGCCTTGAAGCTCGCTGTCAGCCTGGCTGCGGGCCTCGGACATGCGTATGCGCTGCTCCATGCGGGCCAGGTCGCTGCCGTAGTCGGCCACATCGAGGTCGTGCATCGCGTGGCCGACCTGCTGTTGGGTCTTGGATCGGCGATAGCGGGCCAGCAGCGCATCGCGGTTGCCTTTGGCCGATTGGTACTTGTCCTGCAAAGCGTCCAGTTGGCCTCGAAGATGGCCCACCATCTCGCTCTGCGCCGCCAGTTGCTGCTGCAACACCTGGGCGTTGGCGTCGGCGTCGGCCTTGCGCTTGAGGGCTTCGCGGGCCATCATGTCGTTGTTCTCACCGACATAATGGGCGGCGCGCTCCTCCATGTGGCGCGACTTGTCCTGCTCGGCCTTCAGGTCGGCGCTGAACAGTTTTTCCTGCGCCATCATGTCGGCCACCTGCGAGCGTGCTTTGGAGATTTCGCCCTCCATATCGCGCAGTATCTGGTTCAGCATGATCTCCGGGTCTTCCGCCTGGTCCAACATGTCATTGATGTTGGCCCTGATCAGGGTAGATAGTCTTTCCATTACTCCCACTGTAGTCCTCCTATTGATTTTGGAACACCTGCTTGCGGATCGAAGCGTATCCTTCGCAAGCAGAGCTTCAGGTCGGTCTAGCTTTGTACATCGCTACCCATCGGGCCTGTGGTACTGGTGCCGGGGCTGAGGGTCGAGGCATCGCTGCGGCCCGTTGTGCCGGGCATGCCGGGGCTTGTGCCGGTGACGGTGCCGCTCGTGCCCAGGGTGTCCATGTTGTTCACCATTTCCATACCACCCACAACACCCTCACCGGGGGCGTTGGGAGCGATTGCCGGGGAAGAAGCGGTTTCGAGGCCCGAGCCCGCACCCTCGCCCAGGGGCAAAGGCCCGCCGCCTTTGCCGCCCATCGCCACGTCGCCAGGCTCGCCCGCGAAGCCCTGGTTGCCCTCGGCCATGCTGTCCACATCGGGGCCGGGAGGCATGGTAGCGGTGTAGCTGATGCGCTCGGTGGGTGTGCCGCCGGAGGCGATAGAGGGCGAGTCGGCGGGCAACTGTGCGCCGCTGTACTGCCCTTCGCCCGCCGACATCACCGGGCCTTCGGTTGTGGGCGACTCCAGGGTGTCTCCCTTGCCGCCATCGCTCATCGCGCCTGCGGCCTCCATCGAGTTTGACATGCTTGAATATCCTCCTATGTCCGGGGTGATCGAGCCGGTGGCGACGGTGGGTGCGCCGGTAGAGACCGAACTGCCCGGCCCACTTTCGCGTGGGCGTTCCATCGAGCTTGAGGTGTGCATGGGGGTCGCGCTCTCCGGCACAGGGGCAGAACTGCCTGCCTGCCCCTGGAGGCCGTTCACCAGAGCGCGATACTGGTCGTCCGGCACACGATTGCCCGAAGTCAGCAGGTCGGCGCGCTGGTTGAGTCTATCGTTGAGACTGTTTATGACAGTGGAGAGGCGGTCCAGGGCGGCAGGCATCTCGGCCTTGCCCACCTCGCCCGTAACGGCGGACTCCAGGGCGTCAACGGCTCCCGAAACTTCATCTACACCGCCGGCCAGGGCCATATCGAAAGCATACAGTTGGTCAAGCTCGGCGGCTTCCACCTTTATCGGATCGAACAGCCCCGCATAGCCATAGGTGGCGTTTTGCAGCCTATCTATAAACCGTTGGAGCAGCCCGGCCAGGCGGTCCACCTGGCTGATGTTGGCAAGGTCGTGCCCACTCAACAGGTTTTGCTGAGCGCGCGTCAGGCGGGTGTGTTGGGCAGTATACTGATGGGCCAGCTGCGTCCGCAGTATCTTGTCGGCATCGCGCCGCTTCTCGCGATCCACGTAGCCGTGATAGCCGGGCACAATGCTCGCTATTTTGTGCAGGAAGTCGTTGGGCTGGTCGCCCATCACGCGGTTTTTTATGTCCATGCTCTTTCTCCTTTTCGGTTGCTGGTACCACTTGCCTGGGAAGGCGGCCTAATCTGCGCCACCGCCGCCGCCTCCACCCCCGCCGCCTCCACCCCCGAAGGAGCCGCCGCCTCCACCCCCGCCGCTCCCACTGGACGAAGGCGAACTGGTGAGTATGCTCGACGCGGAGTTGACCATTGTGGTGAAGCTGTCGCTCATGCCCTGCATTGCCCCGGAGAGGGAGTCGCTCATGCCTTGCATCGCGCCGCCGGGGTTGAAGTTGGGCGTCATGCCGCCGTCACCGCCTGTGGACTGTTGGCCCGGCGCGCCTGCCCCTACCGGATAGTAGGGGTAGTAGCCGTAGGGAGCGTACCAGGCGGGCATAGCGGTGGGCACGCTGTTGAACTGCGTTATAAGCTGCTGCTCGATGTTCATGGCAACGGCATAAGGTAGATACTGCTGAAACTTGTCGGCGGCGGCCTGCACGTCGGTGTAGCGCTGCATCTGCGACAGGTAGTTGCCGAATGCGCGCCACTTGGCTGTTTCCTCAGCCCCGAAGTCGGTCTTGCGGGGCATCGAGCCGGCGCTGATTAACCAGGCTAGACCCACCAGGCCGATAGCCACACCCAGCACGGGAAGGAAGGAAGTAAAGGCAACGCCCATGCCGACGAAAAAGACAAGTCCGCCCAACACCATCAGGCCCACGCCCATTCCCGTATTGCGCCCGCGCACAGCTTTAGGGTTCTCCGGGAAGTACTTCAGCGCCACCAGGCTCTTGTACATCTCATCGTAGATGGGCGGCAGTTTGCTGTAGAAAGTATTCTTGAGGTCGGACAGGCGGATGTCGCCTCCCTTGCTGAACAGGGCGTCCAGCACCATCTGCTCAAAGCGATAGTCTACTTTGTTGCCGGTCCGGCGGTACTCGAAGTCTTTGGAGGAGGTAAGGAAGTGCCGTTCCTGCTGCTCTTGGATTGTGAGGTTCCCTTTGCGGCCCATGTCCACCACAGTGGCTATCACATCGCGCACGTCCGCCGACTCGTCCACCAGCGTACCCACCAGGCCGGGCGGCAGGTCGCTTGGCGGCTCGGCGATGTAGTCGCTGAACAGCTTGACCGGCTTGTCGCGCCCCTGAGTGTACCAGCGCCTGACCACCCACAGCACGCCGCCTATGGCAGTAAGCAGACTTAGCAGCAGCACGCCTAAATCCACTAGCGGTTTGGTATCTGTGTTGTAGGCATCCTGTGCGTCAATAGCCGCCTGCCAGGGCGGTTTAGTGGCGTTCATAGCAGACTTGGGTATTTGAGTGTACACTTCGAAGCCGTTACTCAGGTTGCTGCCGGCCGTCCAGACGATCCTATCGCCCTGCTTGCTCGCCTGCACGGGCGGCGCAGAGTCTACGGCAGCGCCGGTCAGCGTGCTTGTATCTACGCCTGCCGGGAAGACGGCTTCCACACGGCTCCTGCTGATAGGCGACTGCCAGTCGGGAGGCACGGCGTACCAGTCGAACTTATAAAAATTGTCATAGATGCCTATAGCGCCGGTTACGTGATAAGTAAGTACGAAGGTCTTGCTGAAGCCGGTCCTGTCGGGGGTGTAGTTGTAGACCCAGCGCAGGCGCAGCGTGCTGCCGCTCCGCTCGGTTCCATACGTGCCGGGCACGCCGCTCGAGGAGTCGTCAGAGTCGAAGCGGGTCTGCCTGTAAGGGACCAACTGACCGTTTTGTAGCTCGGCCACCTGGATGTTATCTATGCTTTGCAGCCTATCGGTATCCCAGGTGCGTAGGCCCCGATGGAACGAGCCTGAGTCGTACACGTAGACTAGCGTTTCCTCTATATCGAGCGAGCCGTCGCGATTGATGGTGATGTTGGAGTTGTACTGGTCCATATGGTAGCTCTTGCTCTGGGCAAGGGCCTGGCCTGGGACCAGCATAGAAACGGTCGCCAGCAGTAAAGCGAGTAGGGGCCAGGCAACCGCAAACCAGGTTCTACGGATTGGCCTTTGTTGTCTAGCGAAAAGATTGGGCATCATAACTACCTCTGACTGTGAGGGAAAGGCATCGCTGCATTTGCTCTAAATCGGCTGGGGAGGAATAGGCTCGGTGGGCGGGTGGGCCTGTTGAGCTACGGCTTTTTGCTCGGACGGCGGCAAGAAGAACTCGGCTCCGCAGTACTCGCACCGGATCACCCCTTTGCCGCCCACCACCTGGGGCGCGCCGCAGTTGGGGCACTTGCCCGTGATGGCGGCCTGGGTGATAGCCGCCGCGTCGGACGACACCAGCTTGCCGGCCTTCCAGTCTATATAGCCGGTCCACAAGCCCTTGCCGACCAGATCGTAGATAGCGCCTTTCACCTGGTCCATCGGCATGTTGGTTTCGAGAGCCAGGTTGCCCAGTTGCACAGTGCCCTGGGTCGCTACTATGTTGAGGATGCGCTTTTCCTTCTCGACATCGGCAAACTGGGTGGCCTCCGAACGGCCCTGCATGAGGAACCAGATGCCGAACCCTGCCACGATAGCCGCTAAAAAGAGGGCGCAGCCCATAGTGAGCGCGGCCCCGCCGGATTGTAGTTGTACGCCGTTGCCTTGGCCGCTTGCGCCGAACACCCAGATGCCGGCGCCCAGCACCAGCACTACGGCAACGATAAGGAGCGCCAGCCCAATAACCCTGCCCGAACCTACCATACTTTGTTGACCTCCGTGCGTCTAAACCGGACGAATAGGTTTATCCACCTGATGTACGTTCCGGCAACAATTCAAGTTTCACGCCCAGCCGGGCAGCGATGTTGGGACGGAAGGAGAGCGGTCTGCAAAGAGCAGGCAGCCTATCTTACAATATTAGCAGAATCTTGTCTATGCAATGGCGCTACTGGTGATTACCCACATCTTACGCGGTTCAAGCGGTGCTTCATAACTCTGCTGGCAGGCGGGGAAATACTACATATTATCATTCTGGGCAATCATGGCCCTCATGCCACATCCGGCGATGAAAATGTGCGCGTCCGTAGGGGCACGGCGCGCCGTGCCCCTACCCTTCTCTATTTTCAGAGGAGCCTGAATTGG